>JAEERM010000162.1 GCA_016285835.1 Fibrobacter sp. | reverse complement strand
CTACACGCAGATTCACCCGACTTGCATTCCTCGCCACGGCGACCTGCAGTCCAAGCTCACCTTGATGAGCGAATCTCTCCGTAACGACGGTCGTATTTGGGTTCCGCGCAAGGCGGGCGATACCCGTTCTCCGGACCAGATCCCGGAAGAAGATCGTTACTACTACCTCGAAGAGAAGTACCCGAGCTTCGGTAACCTCGTCCCGCGTGACGTGGCTTCCCGTAACGCCAAGCAGGTCTGCGACGCCGGCCTCGGCGTGGGCAACACCAAGCAGGCTGTGTACCTCGACTTCGCCGACGCTATCCAGCGTATGGGCGTTGCCGGCGTGTCTGCCAAGTACGGCAACCTCTTCCAGATGTACGAGAAGATCACCGACGAAGACCCGTACAAGGTCCCGATGCGCATCTTCCCGGCCATCCACTACACCATGGGCGGCCTCTGGGTGGACTACGATTTGATGTCTACCATCCCGGGTTGCTTCGTCCTCGGTGAAGCGAACTTCTCTGACCACGGTGCAAACCGCCTCGGTGCTTCTGCTCTTATGCAGGGCCTCTCCGACGGTTACTTCGTGATCCCGTTCACCATCGGCGGTTACTTTGCCGGCACCAAGCTCGAAAAGGTTTCCGAAACCGATGCCGCGTTCGAAGACTGCAAGAAGCAGACCGAAGAACGCATCCACAAGCTCCTCTCCATCAAGGGTCACCGCACGGTCAACGATATCCATCGTGAACTCGGTAACATCATGTGGGAATACGTGGGCATGGCTCGTAACAAGAAGGGTCTGGAAACTGCTCTCGAGAAGATTCCGGCTCTCCGCGAAGAATTCTGGCAGAACGTCAACGTGCTCGGTTCCGAAGGTTCCTTCAACCAGAACCTCGAACGTGCCGGCCGCGTCGCCGACTTCCTCGAATTCGCCGAAGTCCTCACCTTGGATGCCCTCCATCGTGAAGAATCTTGCGGTGGCCACTTCCGTGAGGAAAGCCAGACCGAAGAAGGCGAAGCAAAGCGCGATGACGAGCACTTCTGCTACGTGGGTGCCTGGGAATACAAGGGCGACGGCGTGAAGCCGGAACTCTCCAAGGAACCTCTTACCTTTGATAACGTCCACCTTGTTACCAGGAGCTACAAATAATGAGCGGACTCAATTTGACTTTGAAGATTTGGCGTCAGAAGGATGCCAATACCAAGGGACAGTTCGAAACTGTAAAGATCAACGACGTTTCTCCCGACATGTCCTTCCTCGAAATGTTGGACATCGTCAACGAAGAACAGATGAAGCAGGGCAAGGAAGGCTTTGCTTTCGACCACGACTGCCGCGAAGGTATTTGCGGTATGTGCTCGCTCGTCATCAACGGTATGCCGCACGGTCCTGACCATGCGACCACCACTTGCCAGCTGCACATGCGTAAGTTCAAGGATGGCGACACCATCGTGATCGAACCGTGGCGCGCCGCCGCATTCCCGGTTATCCGTGACTGCGCCGTTGACCGTACCGCTTTCGACCGCATTATCCAGGCTGGCGGCTTCGTCTCCGTCAACACCGGTGCCGCTCCTGAAGCTTCCGTGATTCCGGTTCCCAAGGCTGATGCCGACCGCGCCTTCGACGCTGCCGCTTGCATTGGTTGCGGTGCCTGCGTGGCTGCCTGTAAGAACGCTTCCGCGATGCTCTTCGTCTCTGCGAAGGTCTCTCACCTCAGCTTCTTGCCCCAGGGCAAGGTCGAAGCCAAGAAGCGCGTGCTCGCCATGGTCGCCCAGATGGACAAGGAAGGCTTCGGCAACTGCACGAACCTTTACGAATGCCAGGCTGCATGCCCGAAGGGTATCACCGTGGATTACATCGCCAAGATGAACCGCGAATACCTCATGGCTACCGCCACGTATGCTGAAAAGGTTTACGGTAAGGACTAATTAGGAACGGGCGTTCGCTCATCTCCTTTAAAAGAGGACTGCTTAACGGCAGTTCTCTTTTTTATTGTGGATTTATACTTATCTTTGTCAGAAAGGAGTTCAATATGAAAAAGTTTTTTGCTTCTATTTCTGCAGTGGCTTTTGCCGTGGCTCTTTCCGCCTGCAACGACCAGAAGGCCGATTCCAAGGCCGACGAGTCCTTGAACAAGGTGAAGGCTGCCGGCGAGTTCGTGCTCGGTCTCGACGACTCCTTCCCGCCGATGGGTTTCCGCGACAAGGACAACAATATCGTGGGTTTCGATATCGACCTCGCGACCGAAGTTTGCGCCCGCCTGGGAGTGAAGCTCAAGACCCAGCCGATTTCGTGGGATGCCAAGGAGCAGGAGCTGAATACCGGCAAGATCGACTGCATCTGGAACGGCATGAGCGTGGACAGCGCCCGCGCCGCCGCGATGAACCTGAGCGATCCGTATCTCAAGAACCGCATGATCTTTACCGTGAAGGACAAGTCGCTTGCGAACCTGGAAGCGCTCAAGGGCAAGAAGATTGCCGTGCAGAACGGCTCTACCGCCCAGAAGCTGCTCGACGCCTCCGACGCGGGCAAGGCCGCCAAGGAGATTGTCCCGTTCGACGACAACCAGACGGCCCTGATGGATTTGGACAAGGGCGGTGTCGACGCCGTGTTCCTGGACGAAATCGTGGCCAAGTACTGGATTGTGACGAACGCGAAGGACTACACGGTGCTCGAGGAAGGCCTCTCCGACGAAGTCTACGCCGTGGGTTTCCGCAAGAAGGACCAGGCCCTGCGTGATGCCGTGAACTCTACCCTGGCTGCCATGAAGGCCGACGGCAAGTTCGACGAAATCTCTGCCAAGTGGTTTGGCAAGTAAAGATCTGCGAGCCAAGTTCGCTGAGCTTGCCGAAGCGAACCTTGCGTAGGATTGACTATCCATGTCTGACCTGAGCAATTTGCTTCCTATCCTCTGGGGCGGCTTCTGCACGACGCTCGCCATTTTCGGCCTGACGCTCCTGTTCTCGATTCCGCTCGGCCTGCTGGTTGCCGTGCTCAAGATGAGCAAGTGGCGCGTGGTGCGTTACCCGGTGTCGTTCTACATCTCGGTAATGCGCGGGACTCCCTTGCTGCTCCAGATCGTGGCGATTTACTTTGGATCTTACTACCTGAGCGAATATTCGGGAATCGGGTTCTCGTTCGACCGTTTCCCGGCGGTGATCGTCGCGTTCTCCATCAACTACGCGGCCTACTTTGCCGAAATTTTCCGCGGCGGGATCCAGTCTATTCCGAAGGGGCAGTACGAGGCGGCCTACATGCTCGGGCTGAACCGCAGACAGACTTTCTTCCGCATCATCTTGCCGCAGGTGGTCAAGCGCGTGGTCCCCGCGAGCGCGAACGAGGTGATTACGCTGGTGAAGGATACGTCGCTGGCGCAGGTGATTGCCGTGACGGAGCTCTTCGCCCTCGCCAAGAAGCAGCAGGCGGCTTACGCGAGCATCTACCCGCTGTTCGTGGCGGGTGTCTTCTATTATGTGGCGAACCTTTTGCTGAGTGCGTTCTTTGCTTACCTGGAACGCAAGCTCGATTACTACAAGTGAGGATGGAATGCCGATTCTTAAGGTAGAACACGTCAAGAAGTCCTTCGGTAGCCTGGATGTGCTCAAGGACATCTCGTTCGAGCTGAACGCGGGCGAGGTGCTCTCGATTATCGGCCCGAGCGGTTCCGGCAAGAGTACGCTGCTGCGCTGCATTACCCAGCTCGAGACGGTTGACGGCGGTACGGTGCAGGTGGACGGCAAGGACCTGGTGGTTCCGGGATGTTCCCCGGTGAAGTATTCCCCGGCGAAGGTGCTACGCGAGATCCGCC
This sequence comes from Fibrobacter sp., assembly GCA_016285835.1. GTDB lineage: Bacteria > Fibrobacterota > Fibrobacteria > Fibrobacterales > Fibrobacteraceae > Fibrobacter. Next base: position 686 of record JAEERM010000162.1, on the reverse strand, counting down.
TCTCGACGGGGCTGGTGTTCCAGAATTTCAACTTGTTCCCGCACCTGACGGTGCTGCAGAACCTCTGCCTTTCGCCCGTTCGCGTGCTCGGAATTACCCGCGAACAGGCTCGTGAGACGGGTCGCCAGTTGCTCAAGCGCATGGGGCTCGAGGGCAAGGAGAAGTCTTACCCGTGCGAACTCAGCGGCGGCCAGCAGCAGCGCGTGGCGATCGCGCGTGCGCTTGCGATGAACCCGAAGGTGCTGTTTTTTGACGAGCCCACGTCGGCGCTCGACCCGGAACTTACCGGTGAGGTGCTGAAGATTATCAAGCAGCTGGCCGAGGAGAAGATGACAATGGTCATCGTGACGCACGAGATGGCCTTTGCCCGCGACGTGGCCGACAAGGTCATCTTCATGGACGGCGGGGTCATCGTGGAGCAGGGGACGCCCGACTACGTGTTCAACCAGTCGGGCAACGAACGCCTAGCGAGCTTCTTGAGTCGATTCGCGAACGCCTAAAATCCTCAGTCTTTCAAGCAGCGGACGGATAGTCCGTCGCTCTCGTCGTTCGCGCAGACGCTGACCATTCCTTCGGAACCGTTGCCGAAATGAACCATTGTCGCGCAATCGTTGTTTCGCGTGTCTATCGTCGATGTCCAGAAAAAGGTGGTGGTGCCGCCTGGCTCATGGAAATACTGGGATGCT
>JAEERM010000161.1 GCA_016285835.1 Fibrobacter sp. | reverse complement strand
TACGTATTGCCGACGCATCGGCGGAGCTGCTGGACACAGGTGCCACCCCGGAGCCGTCGGAACTGCTCGACGCAGGCGCCACGGATGAACTGGACTGTTCGACCGAAGCGCTCGATTCCGGAGCCTTCCCCGAATTCCGTGATACACCTTCAGCAGCAAACTCCGGCGCATACCCGGCATTGAGCGCCTCGAGCGCCCCCGCAAGGTAGGCCAGCGGAGCATTCCAATTGATGGCCACCTCGTTCGTCGCATAGCTGCAACGCTGGTCGGTATAGGCCGTCGCAGCAAAGCCGGTCCTGTAGTCAGCACACTTCCATTCGGCGGCAGACCCCACGTCTTCGCCGCCAGGCTGCGGGCCGCCTACGAGCATGCCGGGCACAGGTTCTGTCACTCCATCTGCCGTACTCGGGCGGTGGTGCGGCATCATCGGGGATTTTGTCCCGAACCCCGTCACAAACGACATGTCTAGCGGGTTTTTGCCCAGAAGGTAGTTGAGAGCTTGGACCGCAGCGGTATAATACTTCTCTTCGCCAGTCAGGTAGTAAGCGTGCAGAAGCCAAATACCCTGGTTCGAGGCAGCAGCGTTGGAACCCCAGACAAAATCGTCCTTGCTCATGACCACGCCAAAGCCGGTCTCGGTTCGCTTCACGAATTCGTCCGCCGTCTTGAGGATTTTCTGCTTTGCCTCCGCAGCGTCGCTGAACACAGAAGCGTGTGTCGCCTTGCCATAGGTCGCAACGCCCGACATGTCTCCCCAGTAAGAGATGTTGGCGGAAGAACCCGACTGCTTGTAAGAGGCGTCACCCGTCGTTATCGCAAGTTCGGTCCCCGCGAAAAGTTTCTCGTCGCTCGCGTCCCGACCCTCATAGGTGCCGGTCGACACTCCGGCAGGATTCGCCGTGAAATGCACATTCATGTTCGCAGATGCCCACGTGTATGCCTTCTTGGCCGCCTCTAGGCACGTAGTGGCATAGCTTGCATCGAACGGTTTGTAGACACGCGAAGCGAGAGCCATTACCCCAGCAAAGTCGAACGCCGCTTCGGCGCTTTTACCGATAACATAACGTTCATCGGAATCTTCTGCAGGCATCACGTCGCCCGGGAAACCGAGCGCAGTCAACTTATGGTAAACCGTACCATCGCTCGCCTGCATGGTAAGCATCCAGTCCAGGTTCCACTTGATTTCGGCAAGGAGGTCCGGGAGTTGCCCGTCTGCTGGGATATTCCACTTGAGCCCCTTGAAATATTCCGGAAAATGTTCGTACAAAGAGAGAAGCGTGTAGGTGGTGATCCCAGAGTTCACGATGTACTTGCCGTAATCTCCGGCATCGTACCAGCCCTTCGGGCTTTTGATGGAACCATTCGCCCCCGTGGAATTGTGGAACGGCACATTCTCGTCCAAGTGTCCTGCAGCACGTTTCCACTGCCCCGCGTACTGTTCTTCGAGGGCCAAAGACGCACGCTGGTAGTAGAACCACTTGGCAGCAGCCTTAAATACATCCTTGTAGGTTTCCTCTTTCACGACGAGGTCCTCGCGGAGTACGTTCCCGCCCACCTTCACGCTATATTTACCGGGTTCCTTGAGCTCGGAAAAATCGACAAGCTGCACGCTTTGGCCGCTAGCATCCCATACCGACGCGGCCTTCGGAGTTGCCGTGAGCACCGTTTTCCCGGAAGCGTCTTGGATAACAACGTCACCGGAACCTTCGACTAAGGAAAGTTCCTTCGGGTCAGCGGGGCGATAACCGACCTGATTTATATAGGCTATGGCCGCAAAAGCAGCCGGTACGCAAGTTGCGACTGCCGAAGCCATAACCAGAATGACATTCTTGCTATCCAAAACATCCTCTCTCGTAACAGATACGACCATTCGTACCTAAGAGAGAATATAAAGAAAAAATGCTCCCCGCCGTTGAGGCATAGGGAGCATACACTTTTTCACTGTATCAAGTGTATCAGACTTGTGTAATCTGTATCACACTTACGGCTTCGCGATGCGGAACACCTGACGTGCTCCGGCACGAGTCGCCACGACGTAGTAAACGCCGGGGTTCAAACGCGACAAATCGAGCGTGGAGGATTTCATCACGAGCGTTCCATTGAGCGAGAATACTTTGTACGTAGTCGAACCAGAAACGACCGAGCGCATAGCAGGGAGAGCATCTGTTGAATCACCCGTTGCAGGAGGAGTCGTTGTAGAAGAATCACCCGTTGCAGGAGGCGTTGTCGTGGAGTCTCCTGTTGCCGGCGGGGTCGTTGTAGAATCGCCCGTTGCAGGCGGAGTCGTCGTAGAATCGCCGGTTGCAGGCGGAGTTGTCGTAGAATCACCCGATGCAGGCGGAGTTGTCGTAGAATCACCCGATGCAGGCGGAGTCGTCGTAGAGTCGCCCGTTACAGGCGGGGTCGTCACCGCAGCGGCAGCCTTGGCCTCGCGGGCCTTGTTCAGGAATTCGACGGCCTTGTTCAAGTTCTCTGTCGAATTCATCTTGTCGCCGCCATGCTGACCACCCGACACCTTGACAAATTCCGTTACCACATTGTGCTTCTTCAGGGAATCGTAGAGTTCCTGACTCTGTTCGATGTTCACGACCTGATCGGAGGTCCCGTGGAACATGATTATTGGCGGATCGTCATCGCTCGCATAGTAGGGTGAGCTTGCGACCTTCCACTTGTCCTCGTTACCCTGGCGTTCCACACCGATGAAGGCACCTTCCATGGTTCCGGAGCCGCCCATACTGATGGGGTTCATCGTGTAGATGTCGGTCGGAGGAGACCAGAGTACTGCACCATCGACGCAGCTGCTGAACGAAGTGAACTCGCCAAGATCGCCGACCAGATCAACTGTCACCGAGCCGGACTTGCCTTCCTTCAGGCCGCAAGTTGTCGCAGTGAGGCTAGACAGGTGGCCACCCGAAGAGAATCCGGACACGGCAATAAAGCTCGTATCGAACTTGTACTTGGCCGCATTGCCACGGACAAAGCGCACCACGGCCTTGATGTCGTGCAACTGAGCCGGATACTTGCCATCTTCTGCCGAACGGTGATTCGGGGTCACGACTGCATAGCCAGCCTTGGCGTAAGCAGCACAAATAGTGCTCAAGTCCGCGGAGCCTTTCATGTTGTTCATGCTCCAAGCGCTACCGTATGTGTGGATGACCACCGGATACGATTCCTTAGCCTGTTTGGGAATGTAAATGTCCAGCGTATGGTAGGTTTTTCCGTCGCCTACGTAGTTCACGTCGGCCGTTTTGTCGGCATCCGGCACACTGCCGCCACCCTGAGGGCCTCCGAAACCGCCCATCTGGGCGAACGCGGAAACCTGGAAAAACAAGGATAGGGCCACCGCCCCTACGATTTTCTTATTCATTTTTGTCTCAACCCATTTTTTAATTTAAAAACCGGCCAGAAACACGTGTTTCTACAGAGAAACCAGTTTTCATGGTAATAAAATAATGCAAAATCTCTTTTTTATCACAAATAAGGCTCTTATATTGTTGTATCATTGCACAACAAACGCGATTTAAACACAATATTTCACAAATTCAACGGGCCCTCTAAAAAATTTTACAAAGAAAACGAATCATTGATAACCATTTAATCGTTAACATTAATTTACATCGTGTATTGACCCATTTTATAACCTCTTTTTTCTCGTCATTCGTTTCCCGTCTCTCGTCTTTTCTAAATTTACGCCCGTATTTTATTGTACAGTAAAACAAGGGATTTATCCCACAGGAAAACACTATGAAAAAGATCAAGTTCCAGGATACCTCGTTCCGCGATGGTTTCCAGTCTATTTTCGGTGCCCGTGTCTTCGCGAAGGACTTCATGCCCGCCGTCGAAGCTGCCTGCAAGGCCGGCATCACCCACTTTGAAGCTGGTGGTGGCGCCCGTTTCCAGGCCCTTTACCAGAACTGCGGCGAAGACGCCTTCGACATGATGGACGAGTTCCGTCGCGTGGTCGGCCCGAATGTCCGCCTGCAGACCCTCGCCCGCGGTATCAACGTGGTGGCCCTCGCCCCGCAGCCGCGCGATATGATCAAGCTCCATGCCGACATGTTCAAAAAGCACGGCATGACCCGTATCCGTAACTTCGACGCCCTCAACGACGTGAACAACCTGATCTACTCCGGCAAGTGCATTACCGACGCCGGTCTGGAACACGAAGTCGTCGTGACCATGATGGAACTGCCTCCGGGATGCGACCTCAACGCCGCCCACAACCCGGAATTCTACGAACGCATCCTCCGCAACATTTTGGACGCCGGTGTCCCGTTCGCCTCTGTATGCTTCAAGGACGCTTCCGGTACCACCAATCCGAACAAGGTGTACGAAACCTTCAAGCGCGCCCGCAAGCTCCTCGGCGACGATGTGGAACTCCGCATCCACAGCCATGACACCTGCGGTACCGGTGTGGCCCAGTACAAGGCCGCTATCGAAGGTGGCGCCGATGGCGTCGACCTCGGCCGCAAGCCGCTCTCTGGCGGTACGGCTCAGCCCGACCTGTTCTCCATGTTCCACGCCCTCAAGGGTACGGAATACAAGCTCGCCCTCGGTGAAGACAGCATCGTCGACGATCACATTCCGGAACTCATGGAAGCGAACAACG
>JAEERM010000160.1 GCA_016285835.1 Fibrobacter sp. | reverse complement strand
ACAACGATGCAAAGCCATGCAGCCTTAAGCAAAGGGGCGTTCAAGTACTGCAGAAAATACCCCAAGTAGCAAGGGATGCCCTTGGTGTAACGCGTTCGGTTTTGCCCTATGTGCTTGCTGGCATTGCAATCGGCGCATTAATGCACGGTTATGTTCCTTCGGGATTTTTTGAAGAATACCTGTCAAAAGACAAATGGTTTGCCGTTCCCCTGGCGGTAATTCTTGCCGTTCCCATGTACGCAAATGCAGCTGGAGTTATTCCCATTGTCGAGGTTCTTGTTCAAAAGGGTGTCGCTCTTGGCACGGCTCTTGCCTTTATGATGGCCGTTGTGGGACTCTCGCTCCCCGAAGCCATGCTTTTGAAAAAGGTCATGACACTTAAGCTGATATTTGTCTTTTTCGGAACGGTTACAGCGGCAATCATCGTTCTTGGAATCGGCTACAATCTTTCTATAAGTTCCTGATTATTTAGTTTGTATATTTTATAAGGATGTATTTACGGAATATAGCGACATTTAAAAAGATATTGGTGCTTGTGCTGTTCACGGCATTCGCAAGTTTCGCGCATGCTGAAACGCCCACGATTGATTCGACAAGCGCGGACTCCGCAGCGACTTCTGCGAATGTCGATACCGCGCAGAAACTTTCCCCGTTCGATCACTTGGGCCATAACATGCTGCTGAGTGCGTTCGGCTGGCCGCTCGGTTTCCACATGCTCGGCGGAGCGCTTACGTACAAGTTCTCGATGGGAAACAACGACCTGATGGTGGCCCGTTTTGCAGCCCGTCAGGACCAGCTCGCGTATGGCATTGTGTTCACTCCCGGCATGATGATGGGGACATTTTTCCCGATTCTTGTTCCGGGATACATGTATTTTTTCAGCGATAACCGCGCGCTGAACAACACCGGTGCCGTCGCCGTGCAGGCTACCGCCGTGGCGTTTCTTTACAACAACATCCTCAAGGCGATTTCGGCACGCGAGCACCCTGACGCAGAACTCAATAACGGCGAGCGTTCCCGCGATTTCAAGTGGGGATTTTTTAGGCGCGGAGTCTTTTACGGCTGGCCCTCGGGACATTCCATGACCAACGCGGCCATGGCCATGAGCATCGCAAGCTATAACCGCGACAAGCCTCTTGTCGTGGCGGGCTGCGCCCTATATGCAGGCTACATCGCGACAAGCATGGTGCTCGGCGCAAAGGGGGAGGCCCACTGGTTCTCCGACGCCGTCGCAGGAACCCTGATGGGAGCCTCCATCGGCTGGTACATTGGCAGCGTGTTCTACAAGGAAAAAGTCGGCGAAAAGCAGACCCCGCCCAAGGTCACCATCGCCCCGCTATTCTACGACGACACCAAAGGCGCCGTGCTCAGCGTGAGAATATAAGTTTCCACTATGCGTCCCGCGCATACTGGCCATGAAAATTAAGCATTTTGCGCATGCTCCGAAAATATTTATATTATATGCGAAACATTTCGGAGTGGTCAAATGAAACTCAAATTTTTAACACTGTTTTCAATCCTTGCGCTCGCTGCGAGCGTGTTTGCGGAGAGTGCCATGAGCAACATTACGGTAAACCTGCGCTATACGGGTAAGAACGGGGCGGCAAAGAAGTTCGCCGAAGAGATGGTTTCTAGCGGGACTGTGGCGAAAATCCGTGCCGAGAAGGGCAACATCCGCTACGAATATTTCCAGTCGCTGGACGATCCCGAGACCATCTTGCTGATTGACGCGTGGGAAAGCCAGGCGGCCATCGACGTGCACCACGCTTCGCCCATGATGAAGACGATTGCAAAACTCCGCGACAAGTACAACTTGAAAATGACTGTCGAACGCTACACGCCCGACAACACCATGCCCAAGACCGACGAAAAGTTCATCAGGAAATAAGTCGCGACAATGCAATGCCCGCGCACTATTTCATTAACTTAACCTTAAAAAATTCCACGTTCATTTCGCGGTCAGCGAGCGGCACAATCTTGCGGTCCTTGGGAATTTCGTAATCGAACTTCTGGTCCGAAACGAACGTCAACAGCGAAGACTGCTCGATGAGCTTTGAAATGCCCTTCGTGCTGTCGTGCTTGATGAAGGTGGCGTCGGGAATCTTCTTGCGCTTGACCTGCTCCCAGAACCCAACGTTGCTGCGCTGGATGATGGTCTCGCCCTTGAGTTCCCGGAGCCGGATGGATTTTCGCCTGGCAAGCGGGTGCTTCTTGGGGAGCGCAATCGAGAGCCGCTCCTGCATGTATTTTTCGGCACGGTATTTCTTTGCACGGGGGGCCTTAAGCGTGATGCCGATATCTGCCGTGCCTTCGTTCAAGGCCTTCAGCACGCCCGCCTCGTTGTCGATAATCTCGTAGGTGACCTGCGCGCCGGGGTATTTCTCCTGCAGTTCCTGCACCATCCGCATGGCGGGGAGGATGGCGACCGACGCGATAGAGAACGTGCGCGTGGCCCCCTGCGGGCTTACCTTTTCCAGCATTTCGCCCTGCAAATCCATGATGCGCTTAGCGTATTCGGCGACCGTGCGTCCCTTCTCGTTCAGCTCAATGCGGTTCTTTTTGCGCTCAAAGAGCGGAGCACCTATTTCGTCTTCCAGCTTCTTGAACGCGCGGCTCACCGCCGGCTGCGAAGTGTAGAGCTTGTCCGCAACGGCAGAAAGCGTCCCGTATTCCAGGAACCCGGCCAGCAATCGCAAGATGTAAGTCTCGACAAACATAAAAAGCCCCTTTTTGGGGAGAATATAATAAATCCGCTATGCGCCAAGTGAATAGTGGACGTTTAAAACTTACCCACAGGCACAACTTTGATGGTGTAGCCTTTTTTTTCGATAGTCCTTTCCTCGTTCCATGTCACAATAGTCAGGTTGTCGCAGCCTAGTTCTCCAGCACATTCGACGATGCTGTCCACTTCCCGCTTTATAGTCTTTTCTTTGGACATGTCGTAGCAAACCTGGATAAGTTCCTTGACCTTGTTGCCTTCACGAAGTACAAAGTCGGTTTCCTTGTCGTTTCGGGAATGGTAATAGAACAAAGTCTTTTCGGTGTCATACCCGCGATGGAGCAACTCCACAAAGACCTGGTTTTCCAGCAATTTCCCGAGATTTTCGCTCAAATTGAAAGCCTTCGACGCAACAAAACCATTATCAACCACATACACCTTGCGAGGCGCTTTTTTCATCAGCTTTAGTTTGTTGTTATACCTGTCCAGATAATAAAACAGAAACGGCTCGTGCAAGTAATCCATGAACTTTTTTGTTGTGGTGACGCTAGAGAGCCCTAAGTCATCTGCCACGTCATTGTAGCTAAATGTTCCCGTGAAATTGGACAAAAGAAACATGGCTACATTGTTCAAGTCAGTTGCGTTTCTGATCTTATGTCTTCTGACAATGTCCTTGTACAGAATGGAGTCGAAAAGGGTCTGTAAATAATTTTGGGTAATAGACCTTTGAGTAAAAGTCTCCGGATAACCGCCGTTTTTCAAGAAGTCGTCCTGTATTTTTTCTGCATTACCCAGGCGCCCCGCAAACTGCGATGCCTCGGCAAGGCTAAATGGCAGCATGTTGATTTCAAGGTAGCGGCCAGTTAGTACGGTTGCCATTTCGCCAGAAAGCATTTTGGCGTTACTGCCGGTTATGACCAAATTCACACCACGTCGATAAAGTTTATTAACCCAGACATCCCAGCCGTCAATGTTCTGCACTTCGTCCAGCAGCAGGTACTCGTAATTCGGATAAATTTCGCTAAGCAGTTGTTCGGCTTGCTGTTCGTCCCACTTGTTCAATAGTTCGTTGTCGTCAAAATTCAGGTAGGCGAAGTTCTTGCCTCGCAACATCAAAAGGGCCTGGGTGGATTTTCCGACACGCCTCGGCCCCGTCAAAAGCTTGATGTTTGGGCTTTTCAGCAATTCGTCAAAGTCGTATATGGTTTGACGGGGGATATACGGCAGACCGAGAAGTCTGTCCCGCTCCTTGCGCTGGTTTTGTATGGCTATCTTCATAGGGAAACCGTCCTTCGCCCATAAAAATAGCTTTTTTATTCAATAAATGTATTGTATTGGATAAAAAATGTACTTTTTTATCCATTTTGACTAAAATTTTGACGATTTTCACCAGTTCTCGTAGCGATGTCCCGTATTTAAGGAGGCTATTTGCTTCATTTCGTCGTCTGTCAACTCGAAATCGAAAATCGATATGTTTTCTGCGATGTGGTCAGGGTTCTTGGAGCCCGGAATGGCAATGTAACCTGATTGCACATGCCAGCGCAACACCACCTGTGCGGCCGATTTCCCGTGAGCCTTCGCTATCATTGCGACAACCTTGTTCCCCAAGACGTCTTCGGTGTGGCCGCGCCCGCCCAGCGGGTAATAAGATTCTACCACGGCGTCGTAGCGTTTTGCGTAATCCTTGAATTCCGTGTTCTGGTAAAACACATGGTTCTCGTTTTGCACCACGGCAGGCTTGATTTCGAAATCGGCAAAAAAGCGTTTCGCCGTCTTTTCGGTGTAGTAATTCGAAATGCCGATGGAACGGATCTTCTTCGCCTTCACAGCACGTTCCATAGCCTTGTAAACCGCCTTGTCCTCGGCGTCGCTCCCGTGCTGGTGCAACAGCA
>JAEERM010000159.1 GCA_016285835.1 Fibrobacter sp. | reverse complement strand
AGCTACGCCGCCAGTTCCTAACGCCACGCTCAACAACCCCCATTCATAGATTGACGGCAAATGCCAGCCATCAGGACAAATTCCCTGCACAGCGCGATCAAGTCCGCACTTTTTACCATAGCCGCAAACCAACGGTTCCTTCGGATCGTTCGCCAAAGCAACAGAGTCAATTGCTGCAGCCCAGGTGTAATAACGGCCACTCACCTCGCAATTCTTTTCATCATCATTGTAGCACCAGTTGCTGCCCTTCAAGCTTGGAGTCTTGACGCTATCGGCATAGTTCAAGTTTTCAGCCATCCACACCTGCGAATAATTCGTATCGGGCACATCAATTTTCACGACCTTGTAAACTTTCTTGTCGCGCGGGTCGACCATCGAGTCGTATTTTATTTTCGGATTCAGGCGAGCTTCCTTGGGTACATCCCAGTTCCATCCATCAGCATCTACAGAACTGCTACTTAATTTTGCAGAGCTGCTGGATGACGCCGCAACAGGTTCGCCCATCACGCAACGAACGGACATCCCATCGCCCTTATCGTGGTCGAGCAGGCGTGCATTATCGTAGCCGTAGCACAAGTTCACGTAGCTCGCGCTATCGCTACTGTACTCTATAGAACTCCAGAAGTTCGCGTGATCTCCCACGTATTTGTAGTTTCCTTTGCTGTACCTGATACCAGCAGGCAACGCAGTGAACGAGTAATCATCAACGCCATTGCCGTCATTATTCCAGACGCTAGCGGACTTCAGATTATTGGCTGCTGTAGATTGTTCGCCGACCGCATCGATCAACGTTTCAAATTCATCTATTGTCGGCAGATGCCAGCCTTCAGGGCACGCTTTATTCGCGGCAGACCATGAGTAAAGACGGCCGTACTTTTTACAATATTTAGAGGAATCATTATAGCAGTAACTGCCGTTTGTTTTGAAGTTCAGGTTTTCTGCCATCCAAACCTGGTTGCCAATTTTTATAGTCCTGTAAACCTTGCCATCGCGGGAATCCGTCATTGTAGAATCGGCCCCAAACTTTTCTATGACCTTTTCAAATTCGGGGGATTCATCGTTATCGCCCCATTTTTCAATATTCTTTCGAATATCCTCGAACGTGCCGTCAGCCTCGGCGGCCGCTGCCCAATTTGCCATTTCCGTTTTTGTCTTTTCATCGTTCCATTCACCCGTCTCCGCAATAGACGAAGCGAAGTCATCCATACGGTCTGCCAGTTTCTTGGCATCCAAATCCGATTGCAACAGCACACTTGTCGCAAGGAGGGTCGCATTTCCATCGCCCTTTTCATAAATGTTCAAACCTTCAAACGATTCGAAAAGATTCAGCACGCCTAACGAAGCAAGAACTTCTTCTTCGGCCAGCAATTTCGCATTGGCAAAGGACATTTTATTTTTGGTGACAAGCATCATCACACGTTCGTACTCCAATTCCGTGAGTACGTTGATGTTCACAGACTTTCTTTTACTCAAATCCGTAATCGCATGGAGCGTCAACTTTTCCGAAGACTTCTTACCGGTAACTTCATTCATATAATAGCCCGACACCGTGAACAACGCACAAGACGCCGAGAGATTCACACTGTCAATGCCAAAGTCGCCCTTGTTGCTCTTGACTTTTCCCTTGAATTCCTCTTCTGTAAATTTCATCGTCTTGCAATCAATACCCTGTACAGTCACTGCAGAGCCCTTGACAAACGGACCCTTTTGCGCCAAGCCCGCGACATCTAAATTTTCAACAGCATAAAGGCCTTCGCTCTCTTCGCTCGTACCAGCAGCATCCTTGCTGTCGTCGGAACAAGCGGCCATAAAAATCATCCCGATTGCGAACACCGGCAGAATCCATTTTTTCATATTCAAGTCCTTTTTAACAAACATTCTTTATTCTCCTTTGTCCGGCGTCACCTGGACACTGTTTAAATTCTCTGTCAACGGGAAAAACTGAAAATTGAGCCTGCAAATCCTATCCGGTTGCTGCTCGTCGGCAACAATCGAAACGATTCTCTTGCGGCACAGCGCGATTTCTTCCACAACCTTCGCATAAGTCTCGGCAGTCACGCCCATCGTAATTCCGCTAAAATGGCGTTCTGAAATCGGCAACTTGCCAAGAGCATCGAGCGCAAACTCGCCCATCTGGCGCAAAAGCGAATGCACCGCAACAGCAACCACGTTCAAACGCCCTGTCGAAAGCGAACGATTCGTTTGGTGGTAATTGCCCTTGATATCACGCGTCAATAGTCCTGCCTTCACGAGAAAATGCAAGCTATCGCTCACATCCGCCGCAGAAATCGCGGGCCTACAAACTTTCGCAATCTCGTTCGGTTTTGCTCCCGGCATCGCGACGGCAAGCTCACGCACCACGGAATGTTTCCATGTTTCGTAAAAGGTGAACAAGTCACTCCCAAGAATTTTCACATGGTTCGCGGCGCTCAGCGCCTGCATTTCTTCGAAACACTTCTTCTTTTGTTCGTCCGTCTTGGCACTTTCGTAACGCACCATCAAAACAAAATAATCAAATTCAAAACCAACAAGACCCATCGCATGCGCAGTCTTTTTCGCACCTTCCTCACGCAAACGCGTTTTGCCGTCGCACACTAGTTTCAGATACGATCCTGAGGCAAATCCAGCATCTTTTGCGAACTTGCGCCACGTAAACGCGGAACTACGCTTGCGTTCCTGGTAATAATCCAGAACGTACTCGCGATAGTCCTTGTATTCTGTAACCGATTTCATCATGGTAGTAAAAATAGCTCATCTTTTTTAGGGATGCAACAATTTTTAAAAAACAAAAATGGCGTTTTTACGCAAATTTTGCAAATTATTCATTTAATAAAAATATTTTTCGCATTTTATAAAACAAAAATACAAAACCATAAAACAAAAGCGCCCCTGGCGCATTGCCGAGGGGCTCCTTTAGATTTTAACAAATTATTTATTTCACAGAAACACGTTGCATTCCGTTGCCGATGCGGACAAAGTATGTTCCTGCACGGTCTACCGGGATAGCAAAGCTCACGCCAGTGACAGGCCCCCTGCGGAGTACACGGCCCTGCATATCGAGAAGGGCATAGGAGCGAGCGTCGAACGCGCCAGACACACGAATGTCGCGCCCGACAACTTCCACGCTAAACTGCGGAACAACAGCAACCGTCGGCAAAGCACTCTTGCCCTTCTTGCTGGAACTGCTGGATTTTGTCGAAGAACCCGATTTCGCGCTGCTCGAGGATTTCGATTTGGAACTGGAGGATTTTATACTGCTCGAGGACCTTAGCACAGAACTGCTGCTGGGTGATTTCGCCGAACTAGAACTCGACTCTACGCTGCTCGAAGATGCCGGTTCAGACGAAGAACTAGACAATTCCTCGCTGCTCGAGCTATATTCCGGACACGCAGTATCCGATCTCACAAAGAACGCCCTGAAAAGAGTATCGCTTGCGACCACAATGGTTCGCACAGGATTATGATTTTCAGTATCATCTTCCCAATAACTAAAGCAATGACCCTCTTCGGTTACGGCCTTCAAAGTAATCTCTTCACCATACTTATAGCCTTTATCTTCATCAACCCCTTCGACCTTCCCGACCGAAGTATAGTAAGTCATGTATGTAGTTTGATCCACACGAAGGCCTATGGTACGGACCTTATAAAGATGCGGTTCCCACTTGGCATAGAAATCCAGGTCTCCAGTAGCATCCTCCGAAATTTCTTCAACAACATCACCATTAAATTTGGCGTTATCATACCATCCCAAAAAATCCATGTGCGGTGCAGTCACTTCGCTCTTGTAAGGCAGCATTTTAGAATATCCTGGGATATAGCAATCGTAATATTTGGCCGTATCACTCTTAATGGTATGGAATGTCACAGAACTCTTAGCACCATCTGCATTCTTGACTTCTCCCGAAAGCACCGGATGATCGTCCACGCCGACATTTTGCCCCCATATAGACCCTCCCCATCCATCATGCAGTAAAAGTGCAACAGCACCATTCCTCAGCAATTCAGCAGTCACGGGTTTCCCGAGGGTATCGTCTGGAGTCTGTGAAGCTAGCGAATCCAGGTAGTAGGAGTTTGTAACATCTACATATACTGCGTTCCCTATTCGAGCCTTACCATTCACAATGGGAGTCCATTGACGTGCAACAATCTTTCCCGCACTGTAGCTATTGCTGATATATGCCGCAGCAGCATAAGTAACCTGGCCGACTATTCCGCCAACGGGATCATCATAAATTGTGCTTCCTAGCACAAGTCCCAGATTGTAGCAATTATCAACCTCCAGCGTGCCACTTACGCCACCGACAATACCTCCAGCACTTTCCGCATAACCAACCACGGTAGACGTATTGTAGGAATTTTGAATATGCGTTATCAAGTAATCGGGTTCACTATCCAAGACCTTTCCGAGAATTCCACCGGCATACGCCAGGAACGAATAGAAGTACGAGCCGATGATTCCCACATTCTTGATGACAATAGGATCGTCTCCTGTTCCATAAGCAGAGCCAACAAAACCAATCCCCCTATCATAACTATATGTCAAAATATCTTCTTTGGCATACAAGCCCGAAATCGTATGCATGTTTCCATCGAAGATTCCGGCAAAGCTGTCCAACGGATTCCACTGCATAAAGCCTGCGGTATCCGCCATATTAAGCGAACCATCGGA
>JAEERM010000158.1 GCA_016285835.1 Fibrobacter sp. | reverse complement strand
TGCATAGAGATTCGAAATTTTTAGTATTGATTGCATTCTTTGTGTGCATGGGTTTTGTCGCTTGTGGCGATGACGCGAGTAGTTCTGGCCCCGAGGGCGGCGAAAACAGCGCGGTTGTTGCCGACACCACAAAAATCACCTACGCCCTCAAGCGTTTCGACGGCCCGCTTTCTAACCCGCATAAGGGCTTTACGGTCCCGACCGAAGGTTTGTGGACTTTCGTTCCAGAATTTGAATATGGGCCTTACGGTTCCTTGAACAACAAGGCGTGGGACCTTATCACGTACGGCTCTGGTTACCAGAAGTGGAACAAGTTGAACCCGGCAAAAGGCGTTTACGACTGGACAGAACTGGAAAAACTGCTGGATGATTTGGCCGAACACAACATGGGCTACGCCTTGCGCGTGTTGCCGTACACGCCATCTTTTATCAAGAGCGATTTCCCGCCAGAAGAGGATTACGATTGGACACCGCCCTTTGTCTACGAAATGGGGGCGAAGAAGATACAGATTGACTTGCGTGGGACAGACTACCGTGCATACGCTCCGGTCTGGGATGATTCCATCTATATTTGGGCAGCAAAGGAGTTTGCAAAGGCTCTGGCCGAAAAATACGATGGCGATCCGCGCATAGAATACATTGACATTCGCACTTTTGGAGAATGGGGCGAATGGCACACGTCTCACATATTGGGGAGCGAAATGCCTGCCGATTCGGTGTTGATTGACATGCTGGACTATTACGCATCCCTGTTCAAGAAAACTCAGCTGGTTCTGCCGTCTAACGGTTTTGGCGATGTTTATACGCATGCGCTTGAACTCGGCATTACCAAGCGAGATGATGGGTTCATTGGCATTCCCGGCAGGCCGGATACTTTGTTGCGAGCGTACAATGCGAACCTACCGACTATTGCCGAAAATATAGCCGGTTACAAGACGATGCTTACTTACGACGATCTGATTCCCGGGGGTAACCAGAAGTGGACTCCGGAACGTTGGGTGGATGCGATTACCACGGCCCACTTGACTTACTACGTTTTGGACCAGGACAGCGATTGTGGCTACAATTTCTACAAGGACAACAAGGCCCTTGCCGATTCCATGAGCAAGGTTATCGGGTACAATTTCACGGTGACGCAAGCGAAGTTGACAACTGTCACCGATGCCAAGAATGCGGCGAGTACGTTGAACATTACCGTCAAGAATACGGGCGTGGCGCCCTGTTTCTTCGACATTTACATGGTGGCGGAATTCGTAGACTCTACGGGCAAGGCGCTCGCACAAATTGGCGAGACTATCCGCATTCCCAAGGCGACATTCAAGGATGGCAGTTCGCAGGATTTCTCCTTTGTCTATAATGCTGCGGGGAAGGCGAATGTTGCGACCCAGCCGGGCGTTTCTGTGGCCCTTTCCCTCTACGAAAGTGAAGAATCCTTCAAAAAAGGCCAAAATCCGACCGTCCGCTTTGACAACGAAGGCCTCTTGGAAAACAAGAAACTATTGCTGAAACCGTAAATACTTTTGAAAAAAAGAGTATATTCAAGTTATCATGCGTCAATTTCTAAGATTTTTATTGCTGACGGCTTGTCTTGTCTGTGCCGGCTTTGTCGCTTGTGGCGATGATGATAGTAGCAGTGCCGCCCTTGTGAGTGGAGAAAGTAGCGCAGTCATCGTTGAAGAATCAAGTTCGTCGTCAGAAATTTTTTCAAGCAGTTCTTTTATTGAAAATCCGTCCAGTTCTTCTGTCGGTTCATCGGAATCTACGGAAATCGTTCCCGCAGAGAAAATTACCGAGATTTCGGCGACAATCATAGAAGATACGTTGGATTTGTTCTATTACGGCTGCATGAACCTCAATTTCAAGGCGGATTCTTTCTTGACCATATTTGAAATTGGCGACATCGTTACGTTGATTGTGGACGGCTACGATACGGTGGATGTCCCTGTGGTTGGGTATAGGGGCGATGTTTCTGTAGGTGAATTTCTTTTAAGCGTCGGTGACGGCACGGGTTACGTTACGCTGGAGGTTCTTAATGGCGATCCGGCAGAAGCCATTGGTATCGGGCGCGATGTCAAATTCCCGATAAACGTTGTCGTGAAAATGAAGGAAAAGGGTGGCTACATCAAATATTTGGAAATGCGTCAACATCTGACGATGTCGTATTATTTGGAAGCATATCCGACTCTTTCCATTGAGGAATTTGCGAATTTCAGGAAGGTGAATACGACGGGAATGGGCGAGGGCGTGTTGTATCGTTCATCAAGCCCAATCGATCCGTCGTTGGGGCGCAATTTGTATGCCGATTCCCTGGCCAAGGTGGCGGGAGTCGCAACCTTCGTGGATTTTGCCGAAGGCATGGAAACGGCCATGACTTACAGGGACTTTGCCAACTCCTATTATGCGACGCAGAATGTGGTATTCCTAGGAGTTCCTCCGGCATTTGTGAACACTGTGTTCAAGGAGGGGCTTGTCAGGGGGTACCGCTTCATGATTGAACATGAGGGCCCCTATCTGTTGCATTGCACTTATGGCATGGATCGGACGGGATTCTCGATAGCGGTACTTGAAGCGCTGATGGGGGCGACGGCTGACGAAATCAAGACCGATTACGCAAAGACGTTCATGAATTATTGTAGTGTAGTTGATGACATGCAGGTTGCCTTGTCTCAGGATCATGTGGATTTGCTTAAGAGCATTATCGCCATGAATTTGCGGAACTCGTACCATACGGTGGGTATCGATATCTCGGATTTCGATAATGTTGACTTGGCGGCCGCAACAGAAAAATACCTAGTTGCACTCGGTATGGAGCAGGCCGAAGTGGATGCGCTAAAGAATCGCTTGAAGTCCGTACAAACGAATAATGAATAAAAAAGAACGGAATAGTGCATTCCGTTCCTTGAAAGTTTTGCGCTAGAAAATTAGCGTGTTATAGCGGCTTTCCTGCGATTACTTGTTGTTCGCGCGGATCAGGTTGAGGGCCGAACCCGCCTTGAACCATGCCCACTGCTGTTCGTTGTAGGTGTGGCTGAGGGCGATGTTATCGACGGAGCCATCCTTGTGGTGGGCGACGAGCGTGAACTCGGAACCTGGAGCGAACTTGGTGAGGCCGACGATGTCGAACACGTCCTGTTCCTGGATCTTGTCGTAGTCGGCGGCGTTCTTGAAGGTGAGGGCGAGCATGCCCTGCTTCTTGAGGTTCGTTTCGTGGATGCGGGCGAAGCTCTTCACGATCACGGCCTTCACGCCGAGGAAGCGCGGTTCCATGGCGGCGTGTTCGCGGCTGGAGCCTTCACCGTAGTTTTCGTCACCAATCACGATGGAGCCGACACCTGCAGCCTTGTACTGCTTGGCGAGTTCCGGGACTTCCTTGTAGTTGCCGTCGCCCGCGAGAACCTTGTTCGTTTCGCCGTTGAATGCGTTCACGGCGCCGATGAGCATGTTGTTCGAAATGTTTTCCAAGTGACCGCGGTAGTTGAGCCACGGGCCGGCCATGGAGATGTGGTCGGTGGTGCATTTGCCCTTCGCCTTGATGAGGAGCGGGGCACCGGCGATGTCCTTGCCGTCCCAAGCCGCGAACGGAGCGAGAGCCTGCAAACGCTTGCTTTCGGGGTTGATGGAAACGGTAATCTTGGAACCGTCTTCGGCCGGAGCCTGATAGCCGGCGTCCTTGACTTCAAAGCCCTTCGGCGGCAGTTCGCACTGCTCCGGCGGGTCGAGCTTGACGGCCTTGCCTTCGTTATTCACGAGGGTGTCGGTCATCGGGTTGAAGCGGATGTCGCCGGAGAGGGCGGCAATCACGGCCATGAGCGGGCTAGCCACAAAGGCGTGTGTGTTCGGGTTGCCGTCGGCGCGCTTCGCGAAGTTGCGGTTAAAGCTGTGGACGATGGTGTTGAGTTCCTTCTTGTCGGCACCGGCGCGGTCCCAACGGCCAATGCAAGGGCCGCAGGCGTTCGTCATAATCGTTGCACCGAACTGCTTGAACAAGTCGATGAGGCCGTCGCGTTCGGCGGTGTAGCGCACCTGTTCGGAACCCGGGTTGATGAGGAGCGGGCACTTCGGGGAAAGACCCTTGGCGAGTGCCTGCTTGATCATGTTGGCTGCCATGAAGAGGTCTTCGTAGCTGGAATTCGTGCAGCTACCGATGAGGGCGGCGCTTACGACCGGGGTAGATTCCGGCTTGGTTTCGGTGGCCTTGAGGCTTTCGGCCATGTCGGTCACGGCGTAGGCGCGGTCCGGGCTGAACGGGCCGTTGAAGTGCGGCACGAGCGTGCTCAGGTCAATTTCCACGACGCGGTCAAAATACTTTTCCGGATTTGCTTCGACTTCGGGGTCGGCCTTGAGGTGTTCTGCAATCTTGTCGGCAGCGGCGGCCACGTCGGCACGGCCAGTCACATTGAGGTAGCGGCTCATGGAATCGTCGTAGCTGAAGGTAGAGCAGGTAGCGCCCACTTCGGCACCCATGTTCGCAATCGTTGCCTTGCCGGTAGCGGAGAGGCTGCGTGCGCCTTCGCCAAAGTATTCGATAATGGCGTTGGTGCCACCCTTAACGGTGAGGATGCCTGCGAGCTTGAGGATGATGTCCTTGGCGGTAGCGAAGCCCTGGAGTTTGCCGGTGAGCTTCACGCCGATCATCTTCGGGTACTTGAGTTCCCACGGGAGGCCGACCATGGCGTCCACGGCGTCTGCACCGCCCACGCCAATCGCGAGCATGCCGAGGCCGCCAGCGTTCACGG
>JAEERM010000055.1 GCA_016285835.1 Fibrobacter sp. | reverse complement strand
AGACAACCACGATGGAAGAACCCATGGTCATGAGGGTCGTACGGAGCTGGATTTCGGCACCGGATTCCACGGGAGTGTTACCCGTCTGGCCGACAGCGGCACGCACGATCGACTGCACCATATTGGGAGCGTCGGTGGCAAAATCTGCACCGGAAGGAGGAAGGACCTGGATATTGGCGGCCAGCGAAAGGCCCGCCAGGGAAAGAATAGCGGCAATAAAATTTTTCTTCTTCATGCCATAAAGATATAAAAAAAGGGATAGAGGTTAGGATCTAGGGGCTAGGGGAAATGCCTCTTTTACATATTACTACTTTTTAGAGGCTCGAGGAGGCAGCAACGAGCTGTGAGCAATGTACCCCTAACCACTGCCTACTTCCTACTGTCTACTTCCTACTAACCTATGAACAAAGCCGCCATCATCGTTGCCGTATCCATGCTCCTGAGCCGCGTGCTCGGGATTTTCCGCGAAATGCTCCTAGCCCATGCCGCGGGCGTGTCGCTCGAAAAGAACGCGCTCGACCTCGCCTTCATGATTCCGGACATTTTGAACCATGTGGTGAGTACAGGTTTCCTCTCGATTATCTTCATCCCGATTTTCACGGGTTACAAGGTGGCAGGCGACGAGAAGGGCGGGTGGAAGTTCTTCAGCAACGTGCTGAACACGTTCGGCATCGCACTCCTGATTCTGGTGGTGCCCGCATTTATCTGGATGAAGGAGCTTTTACAGCTGCTAACGGTCGATGGCGCCACGCCGGAACTTATCGAGCGCGCCGCGTATTACGGTCGCATCATCTTGCCCGGCCAGGTGTTCATCTTCGTAGGGAGCATCCTCGTTGCCGTGCAGCACACCCGCAAGCAGTTCCTAATACCCTCGCTCACTGGCCTCATCTACAATGTAGCGATTGTCGGTGGTGGCGCGGCCGGGATCGCGCTCGGTAAGTACACCGGCACGGACTTCGGCCTCGAAGGCTTCGCCTGGGGCGTGCCGGTGGGCGCCTTCATCGGATTTTTTGCTCTGCAAATCCTCGGCGCCCGGCGTGGCGGCGTACACTACGAATTTATCGTCCAACCCAAGCATCCCGATATCGCTCGCTACTTCAAGATGATGCTCCCGATGTCACTCGGTGTCGGCTCCATGTTCGGCCTCGAATTCATCATCCGTAGTTTTGGCGCAAACTTCGGCACAAGCGGCATTTCAAGCCTCAACTACGCCTACCGCGTGATGTACACGCTCGTCGCGGTCTTCGGATTTTCAGTTTCAGTCACGAGCTACCCCGATATGGCCCGCCTCGTCAAGGAAGGCGATTTTCCGCAGCTCAACCGCAAAATCTGGAAGAGCCTCTCGCGCATGTTCTGCATCTTGATTCCGGCTGTCGTCGCCGTATGGGCGCTCAGCTTCCCGGCGGTACGCATCCTCTTTGAACGCGGTGCCTTCCAGCGCGAAACCACCGAAGCCATTTCCGAAATCCTCCGCTGGTACTTGCCTGTAAGCCTCGGGCTCTGCTTGCAAGCGGTGCTCGTCCGCAGCTTCTACGCTTGCGAGCGCATGTGGGTGCCCACGCTCCTCAACACAGGCATCTTCGCCGCAACGATTCCCGCCTACATCTTGCTCGGCGCCCCCGAAGTCGGCTTGGGCATCAAGAGCGTGCCCATTATCGGTGCAACAGGCGCCATCCTCCAAGTGCTCTCGATGATATTCATGTGGGCCAGGAAGAACGGCACCGACGGCATGAAAGACGCCCTCCTGAACATGTTCCGCGCACTTGTCGCATTCGGCATCATGATTGCTGCCGCCATCGGCCTCGACCATGTATCGGGAGAATTCGTGCGCAACACAAGCCTCGTCATTCTCATCATCTACGCCTGTGCCGCGGGCATTGCGCTGTTTACACTCACGCTGATTATCCAGCGCTATCTGGGCAGTAAAGACGCAAAGGATATACTGAACGAGCTGCTCGGCAAGGTGCTGCGCAAACTGCACCTCGCAAGATAAAACCGCAATACAATCGCAGATAAACTCTAACCTTGCTACCCACCCATATCGATGTAATGCTTATGGACGGTGGTATCCTGCTGCTCTTCTGGCGGGGGTTTGAGTTCTTCTGGAATACTGCTGGGCATACTGTCGTTTTCAAAACCGTTGGCGGCCCACTTGACAAATCCGACTGTACCGCCAACTGCAAATCCAGCCACAAAGCCTATTCCGGCGGCACCTAGGCCCAGCGCGGCGGCTTCACCGAGGTCGCTTTCACGCTGGAGATCTTGTTCGGTAGGGTTTTCCTTTTCATCTGTATTCGAGGCAATGCACCCAGCCAGCATCAACACAATCAAGCCAGGAAACGCCAAGGACGTTCCCGTATTGACTCCATAACGGATAACGGGGTTCGGATTTTGGCTTACGGCACAAGCCACAAGAGACAAGGCCAGCAAGGTGCAGATGACCAGTTTCAGAAACTTCACACGATAAATATAAAAACAGGGGCTACTTCTTCTGCCTAAACTTCACGACCCACATGTCGGCATCGGAGCCGACGCGCACGGGTGGGCCCCAGCAATCGACACCTGCACTCACAAGCCAGCGCACGCCATCAAGCATCCCTTCACCATAAGCGAGGCGCCACACGAAATTGATGACGACGGTACCCGGGAAGAACTGTCCGTTGTGCGTATGGCCAGAGAACGCAAAGTCGGGCAAGCGCCCTGAATAACCATCCTCAATTCCTTTGGGTTGATGATCAAGCAGAATCCACGGACGGCTGGAATCTGTAGGCACCAGTTCTGCAAGCGGGCGGCGTTCCATGTCGCGACGGCGGGCCACCTGGAAGTCGGTGCGGCCGGTAAAAAATACGGAACCGATACATTCCGTCGCGTCATCGAGGAAAACGAACCCTACTTTGCGCATCCAGGCGCCAGGATCCGAACCGGGGTGTTCCTGCATTCCTTCGTGGTTCCCATTTACGGCAACGGCGGCCACCTTCGCCCCCGCAACAAGTTTCTTGAACAGGCTGTCGTAACCCCACTCGTCGAGCGTTCCTGTAGGCACGTCGGCCAGGTCGCCGCCAAAAAGCAGATAATCGGGCTTTATGGAATCCACGTCGGCAATCATGCGTTCGAGTTTCGTGCGGTCGAACAGCGGATCCACGTGGACATCGCTGAAAAACACCGCCGTGAAATTCGCGGGAGCAGCCGAATCCCCGGCGACCGTCGCGGGCAACTCCACCGTCGTCTCGCGCAACATGTAATGTGCATTATGCGGCACGCCATACGCAATCAACGAGAGCGTCACCGCGACCGTCGCCGCGAGCAGCACACGGCTTGCCACCAACACCGTATTTGCGCGCATCGGGCGGCGGATGACGCTCCGCCGGACTAGGCGGAAAATACCCCAAAGAATATAGAACAGGAGCGCTTGGCACAGCCACACCGAAAAGAACGAAACTACGATGCTCCCCGCCAGCGTCCCGCGAAGCGACATCCCCGCAAAAATCGCGACAAGCACGCCAAGCGCCGCAAGTTTGCCCTTGCGACCGGGCGCCACCGCACTCACATTGAAATAAATCAGGACAAGGCCCGATAACAACAGAAAAAGGAAAATCGGCATAACCGAAATTTAGAACTATTGTCAACACCCTATATTTTCGGGGTTAATTCTCGCAACCGGCACTCGGGTTCTGCCAGCCGTCTTCTGCGGGAGCTTCACCCGCCTTCCAGCAATGGAGCGTGTCGAGCACATCGCCTTTCTTGTAAGTGGACCAGTCGGTCACTTTCTTGATGTTGTTGTCCTTGTTTGTATTGATACGAGTCAGGTAATGGTCGAGCAAGTACTGAGGGCATTCCACTTCTTCGATGTAGTAGGTCGGATTGTCCGCAGCCATGTACCAGTCGGCAAACCAGTGGCAACCGCGCAGCAAGTTCGGGAACCCGGAATCGCCAAAGGCGGCATCGCACATGTCCTTGATGCATGTCTGGTACGCGACGAGAGTGCTGTCGTAACCGAGCTTGTTCTGGCATTCGGTCAGGAACCCGCCAAAACCTGCGCCCCAGTTAAAACCGGCACCCTTGTTCACCTGGAGCGTAAGCGCGTCGAAGGCGCCCACGCCACCACCCGGCACCATCAAGTCGAACTGGCCAGCAGGCAAATCGGCTTCGCCACCGGCCACATCCATACCGATATTCGAGGCCATCACAATCATGTGCTTGCCCTTGAGCGCCAAGTGCGTTTCCCTGGGCGGGTTGTTCACCATTTCATTTTTAAAGTGACCATCGTACTGCAAGTGATAGCACTTGCCGCACTTGCCGTCGGCAGTTCCGGCCACGTAAGCGTAAGAGAGGTTCTCAGTCACCTGGATCGGTGCCATGTCGGTACAGGTGAACACGCCCTTTTCCTTGACGTCGGTGCAAGCGCTGTTCGTGCCTTCGTAACCGAACCAGGACCTTGATACGTTGCCCAAAGTGTACGTGGGCACTTCGACATCGTGGATATTGCAGTTACGGGCGGTCGTCATGCCGGCCACGTAAGATTCCTGCGTAGTCGTATCGGTACGACCTTGTTCGCCTTTGCCAGGCCAGGAGCAGTGTGGCTTACAGGCATCCCAGTAGCGGGTATTCCAGCCACGCTTGGCCGTAGCGCTAATGTCCTTGGTGTATTCGGCCGGAGGCGGGCCATAAGATTCAAGAGTCGGGAACCCGTTCGCGTCGAGTTCCGGTTCCGTATTCACGGAGCTGCTGGAACTTCCGGGAACCACGTCGGCGCTGGAACCAGGAACGACGGAGCCGCTGGAGCCAGGAGCTGCGCTGCTTGATGTCGGATTGTTCGGATTCTGGTTGTTGCCACCGGCGCTAGAGGCCGGATTGTCCGGATTCTGACCATTGCCGAGAGCACTAGAACTCGAATTGTTCGGATTATTCAGATTGCCCGCATCGCTGGAGCCAATCATCCCGGACGAAGAATTCGGGTTATCAATGACGCCTGTACCCAGGTCATTACTCACCGGATCGGTAGCGTTGTTCGAAGCTGCATCGTCGCCGCAAGCGCAAATCATGGCGACCGCACCGGCCGCAACTATCGACTTGAACAATTTACGTTTCATAAAACCTCGTTACGGGGCGCAACCAGCACCCTTGCCGTTGGGGTCTTTCGGATTTTCGCCGTCCTTCCAGCAATAGACCGTATCGAGCACGTCGCCCTTCTTGTAATCAGACCAGTCGTCATGCCAACGCCAACGGTTTTCCAAGGTCGTGTTGAAGGTCGTCAAGTAGTGGTCGATCAAGTATTGCGGACATTCCACCTCTTCCCAGTTATACGTCGGGTTGTCGGCGGCCATGTACCATTCGGCATACCACTTGCAGCCACGCAGCAAGTTCGGCCAGTCTTTGAACACTTCTTCGCACTTCTGGATAACGCAATTCTGGTAAGATTCAGCAGTATTGTCCCAACCAAGGCTCTGCTGGCATTCCGTGAGGAATCCGCCGCCGTTTGCACCGAGACCACTTGCGGGCACACCAATCTGCGTAGAGAGGGCGTTGAATGCGCCCACACCACCGCCCGGCACGAGCATATCGTACTGACCCGCTTCCACGTCGTAGCCGATGTTGGAGGCCATCACGATCATGTGCTTGCCCTTGAGCGCCAAATGCGTTTCCTTCACGTCGTTTGCATGGTTGCCGCCATTGAATTGCAGGTGGAAGCACTTACCGCAACCACCGCCGAACTGTGCACCCGGAGCAGCGACATAGCCATAAGAAAGATTATCGGTCACTTTAATCGGAGCCATGTCGGTACAAGTGTAGGTGCCGCCGGCATTGTTGTTGACGCAAGCGCTGTTCGTGCCCTCGTAGCCCATCCAGTAATCCTGAACAGCATGGCCAAGCGTAAATGCAGGAACTTCCACATCGTGGATATTGCAGTTACGGGCGACAGTCCCACCCGCCTGGTATTTTTCTTCACTCGTCGTATCGACGCTGCTGAGCCAAGAACAGTGCGGCTTGCAGGCATCCCAATAACGGCTGCTCCATCCGGTCTTGCCGTTGCTCAAGATGTCCTTCGTGTAGGCCTCGGGAGGCGGGCCGTAAGATTCAAGAGTCGGGAAACCGTTCGCATCACGGGGAACATCGCTAGAGGAAGATTCCGCAGGAACGGAGCTCGAACTCGAAGCATCCGGATTCGAAGGGCCCTGCGGATTGCCCGAAGAACTGGAATTTGTAGGATTATCGCTAGAATTGGCCGGATTATTGCCGGAACTAGATGTACCGACAACGCCCGAACTCCCATTCACGGGATTGGAACTGGAAGTCGGTTGCGAAGTATTGCCCGGATCAGCAGAAGAGGAACTTTCCACAACCAGTTCGCCCGAAAGAGGGTCGTACACGGCATTTGCCTCGCAGAACGGGAGCAAAGTCGTCTGCACGCCGGTTTGATAAACGGAACCATCACCCAACGTGATTGTACCGTCTACATCAGTATATATACCGAAATTTTGCCCATCCACAGTCCTGACAACATTGTCTGTACTGCCGATAAAAAGTTTCACCTCATCTTTAATGAACACATGGGACGGAACAGGAATCACGGCACCTTGGCAAATAAAATCACTGGTATTGCCCTGTTGTCCACCATTCGGCGAAGATTCAGATTCGTCGGAACAAGCCAAGACCAAAGCTACCGTGGCCAGGGCTGCCGCCATCCTGAAACAAAACATCCTCATAAAAACTCCTAAAATCCTTCCAATTCAGCTTATTCTAACCTTTGTAAAATAAACTAAATCTCCCTTATAAGACACAAAAAGCAGCATTTTATATTCATTAGCTATATATATGTCGCTTTCGTGTGACTTAAATCGCAAAATAACAAAATATTTTTTCGCTCTTTTGTTACGAAAAACTTACGCATCTGCCATATCGGGTGTGACACCTATCACTATCCGGCAGTCCTCCCCCGGAGGTCCCCCGAAAAGAAAAACGGCCCAACAAGAAAAAGGCGGACCCTTCGGCCCGCCAAATTTCTCCCTAGATCCTAGTCTCTAGATTCTAGCCCCTAATTACTTTAGGCTCGAGGCTAGTGAACAAGAATCACGTTCTTCGTGCGTTAATAACAAACGGCGAAGCCGTGATATTTTTCCCTAGTCTCTAGACCCTAGTCTCTAGATCCTAGATCCTAATCTCTAGTCCCTAAACTTCACCTGCTTGGAACCCGCGACGACTTCGCCGACCTGCACCCACTTTTCGCCCTTGGCTTCGAGGTGAGCGACCACTTCGGCCTTGTCGGCCGGGTCGATGAAGACGAGCATACCCATGCCCATGTTGAAGGTGTTGTACATCTCGTCCTTCTCCACGGAACCGGCCTGCTGGATGAGCTTGAAAATCATCGGAGGATCCCACGTGGTACGGTCGATAATCACGTCAACGTTGTCCGGAAGGATACGCGGGATGTTGCCCTGGTAGCCCGAACCCGTGATGTGGGCAAGGCCCTGGATAATCTTCTTGTTGCAGAGGTCGATGAGGCTCGGATAGTAGCTACGGTGCGGCATAGCGAGTGCTTCGCCAATCGTCTTGTCCATGCCGTCCACCAGCGTATCCACCTTGTAGCCGGCCACGTCGAACAGCACCTTGCGAGCAAGCGAGTAACCGTTTGTATGGAGGCCTGTAGAAGGCAGACCGAGGATGATGGTACCCGGCTTGATCGACTTCCCGTCAATAATGTTTTCGCGTTCCACGACACCGACGATAGTGCCAGAAATGTCGTAGTCACCCGGACCGTAGAAGCCCGGCATTTCGGCCGTTTCACCACCAATCAGGACAAGGTCGTTTTCGCGGCAGGCCTTGGCCATACCGGCAACGAGTTTGTCCATAACACCCGGTTCCAGGCGGCCGGTGGCCACATAGTCGAGGAAGAACAGCGGGCGAGCACCCTGCACGAGGATGTCGTCGCAGCAGTGGTTCACGATATCCTGGCCCGGCAGTTCGTGCGTGCCCATCTCGATATCGACTTTGAGCTTCGTGCCCACGCCGTCAACGGAGCTGACCAGCACCGGGTCTTTCATGCCCAGGTGGTTCAACGTGAAGAGGCCGCCGAAGTTGCCGACGTCACCGAGGACGCCTTGGTTGAATGTAGTACGTACGGATTTCTTGACACCGACCATCGCCTCGTCGGCCCTGGCCAGAGAAACTCCTGCGTCTGCGTAGTTCATCTTTTTTCCTTTGCCCTAGTATTGGGCACCTTGTTTTTCATCAATATTTCTCAATGCATCCAGAATGAGGCTCGTCGTATCGGACATCTGGTTGATGTTTACCGTCGTCGGCATCAGGTGCGTATCTAATTTGAAATAGGTCTCGTCGCCCCACGACAAAAGCTTCTCAAGGGCATCCGGCCCCGTCTGCTTGCCGCACTTGGCACAACAGATGCGCCCGTCCCGGAATGCGATAAATCCGCTCTCGCCGTTGCACTCGAACATCACGGTGCCGGTCACGCGGCTCTTTTCGAGCGTCTGCGCGAAATCGATGAACGGCAGCACCTTTGCAGAAGCAAGCAGCGACAGGCGTTCAAATTCGTCGAATGCGAGGTTCTTCGCGCGGAGGCGGTCCGCGACCACCTTGTACAAGTAGACCATGATGTTCGGGTTCTTGTCGAGGAACTTCACGAACTCTTCGCGAGACACATGGAGCACAGTGCAGCCGTCTTCGGCCGCTATCACCGTATTGCTCGTGGGCTCGTTGCAAATAATGGACATTTCACCAAAGCAGGCGCCTGTCTCGATGTAGGCGATCACGCTGTAGTGGCCGTCCGGCAAAATCTGCCCACACACCTGAGCACGACCGCTCTGCAACACGCAGAACGACTCGCCAACGGAATTCCCGTTGATAATCACCTCTCCGGCATCATACTCGCGAATCTGCGCATTCAAGAGCAAATAGTCTGCACACTCGCGGGGAACCTGCTGCAAAAAGGGGAGGCCCTGTTCATAAGTTGCGGCTATCCAATCGCCAATACCTGTATGTGGTTTCATATACTCAAAATTTAAAAATATTCCTGTACCATCCGTAGGGGGGATTGCCCAAATCCGCCGTTTTCGACGACACGGAATCGGGATACATGTTCCCAATCACATTCGCAAGCAACTCGACCGGATGCGCCACAGCACTTTCGTAAAAGTCGTTGCCGCCGCCGGGGCCCTTGATGCCGTCGTTCTGGTAAACGCGACCATCGCGGAACGCCCTGATATTCTTTACCCGCGGCTCGGCGGCGAGGATTTCGTCGGGGCTGGAGAATGCTCCGGGATTGATCCAGATATCGGCGCTATCCGCTTTGGCAAAGACCTCCTCGAGCGACAGTCTCATCTCGCGGGTCGTATCGCCCGCCCACAGGTAGCAGCCACCCGCATCCCGTATCAGCTGAGCCGTGTAGCTATGCCCGCCCGGGGCGTACCATACGCCGCCATAGGACATGCCCACAAGTACGCGGGGACAGGTTTTAGTAGGAAGTAGGAAGTAGGAAGTAGGAAGTGTGTCATGCTGGTTGGGGGAAGCGAGAGACGAGAGGTATTTGTTTTTATTTTGTTCAAAAATTGTGTCGGGATTGACAGTGCAGGCCAAGTCTGCCGAATGCCCACAGAACAATGCCCCGAACAACTTAATCCATTCAAATTTTGCAAGGGGGCTGTCCTCCTGCCATTCCGAGGTGAGCATCATGGGGATGCCCAGCGCCTGCAGGCGCTCGTAGTCGTCGTAACCGCCGCCCGTAGCAAACGTCATCACGAGCTCAGGCTTCTGGTCCAGCACCTTTTCGAGTACAAGTTCGTGCCCGTTACCGACGGTCGCTACCTCGCCCGCAGCCGTCTTTGCATACAAAGCGCTGTCCACAATATACTTCCCGTCGCCAACGCCCACAATCCGCCCGGCCACGCCGAGACGCAGCATATAACCTATCTGTGCCGACGAAAGGATTACCGCACGGCGGAGCGGCACGTGCAGCACCGCGACACCCTTCCATGCTGCGCCACGGCTCACCTGCCCAAGAGCGAGCCCTTGCCGGACCAAGGCCGAATCGTCCACCAGCGCGAAGCTCTGTACCAGGGTGTCCCGCCCAATAACAGAGCGGATTTCGGCTATTCTCTGGCCGCACGACCTGCCCATCCGGAGCATCGCGCTATACTGCATCTCGTCAAAAATGACCTGGTTGGCACATTCGGGCACAGTCCCACCCGCCGTTTTTCCGCGAGAATCGCCACCGTCGCCACAGGCGCACAATGCGGCAATAATGGAACAGAAGAGGGCACCACGGCCCAACCGCACCCCTAGGACCGAGCTATTAGACCATCGTAAATGGTTGATTTTTAACATCTTATGAAAAAATTCCCTGCACAAGTCGCAAACATAATGTATTTTATATTGCGAAATCCTTTTTTGGAGTTCTTTTTATGAAAACAAAAATAACCTCTTTTATCACATTTGCCGTCGCGAGCCTGCTGGCCTTTTCGGCTAGCGCCTTCGCCGAAGCCGAGGCCGGCTTCTACGAAAGTGACCATGTACGCGGGTTCATCTCCATAGGTGCTGACTACCGTGGCATGCGTTCCGAATTCCACGACTACGTAAACAACATTGCGTTCCGCAACGGCATCCACATGGAAGAGGCCTACGTCCAAGACAGCGACTCCTCCGTCAGGCTCGACACCCTGGCATTCGCAGGTAGCTTCAAGTATTCCAAGTTCAACGACTACTATCTCGGGCTGCACGTGAACTTCGGTGCCCAGTATAAGCAGTTCCTCACCTGGTTCGACGTCAACTTCATGCCGCCCCAGATTTCCGAACGCCCGGCCAAGACGTACTCCGCATCCGCCGGAGTCGAAGGCAGCGACGGGAGCATCGAAGAAGTCCGCACCAAGAAGTACCCCCTGTACGATGTCGAATGGTACTCCTATGGTATCGACTGGATGTTCGGCTGGAAACTCTTCGGCGAAAACACGATTATCAACCTGATTCCCTCCGTGGGCTTCGGTCTAAACCTCATCAACTTCCACTTCGCCTCCAACTTCGACCTTGTGTACATGGAGAATCCGAACAAGTGGGACACCATGAGAGACCGCGACTACAGCACGCTTGCCACCACGTTCAACTCCGAACTGGAACTCAGGCTTGAATTCAGCCGCTTTGCCATCGGTGGTTACGGTGGTTACCGTTTCATCCGCTACAACGAACTCAAGATTGAATCGCGCACCATGAACAACACCGTTCCCTACCAGAATACCGACGCTATCGGCGACACCTGGTTTGCAGGTCTGCGCATCACCTGGCTGTTCCTGAGTGACTGGCAGAAGAAGCAGCGCGACAGGCTATAATACGGCCATTTTGCACAAATTTCCGGAAGGTTCCACGGGAGCCTTCTTTTTTTCTGTAAACTCTGGCCTAAAAGCTTATAGACAACATCGTCATGAGGCATCCCACATGGTTACTTTATCCGCAACCTTGCCCCGGAGGTAGCTCTTGACAAGATACCTTTCCTTTTGGAATATGCCGAACCGCAAGGGGTCACGCTCCGTCATCTCATCGACAATTTCTTCCATCGGCACGTAATATGACGCCCTGTCCTTGAGTGTTGGGTCTGTCTTCCAGGTGACAACCATATTGTTTTTCTTGTACGAGAAGTTCCAGCCCAGCAGGAGCACAGGAACTTTGTACGGCGCCACGCGATGCGGCAAGGTAGAATACTGCCCTTGCGTACTGAGCAGGACTATCGCATCCACCTTGTGGTAGCTTGCAAACATGACTGCGTCGTCCATCAGCGACATGTTCGGGTTGAACTGGCTCTCCAGATAGTTCTCGCTGTAGTGAATCTGCATACCGGCTTCTGCAATCTGTTGCTCGAAACGCAATATCCCGGGCGTATGCCACCCCCGCGTCTTCGGGTCTTTGTAAGGGTGGTAATAATGCGCCTCCATCGACACGTTCCCCCATTGACGGAACACTTGAGCCGCTTCGGCCCTGACCCAGCTTTTCAATCCCTTGAAGTCAATTCGCGACTTGTACGGATGATAATATCGGTAATATTCGTTGACTCTCTTGAGTGTAAACCCGTCTATAAAGAACCCAATACGATATTCTTCCATTAAATGTTGCCGCTCCTTTTGTAGCGTCCAGAGTATGACAACTTTATAGACGAAATTGCGGCGATTTTTGTCCACCCCAATGCAAAAAAAATCGTAAAATCGAAGAAACAATCCACCAAGCAGGGAGCTTGGCCTAGTAAAGGTTACGATTCTTGAGGTCGTCCACCAGAGAACCCGGCATCCATTCCTTCAGGGATTCGTAGGCAGGGTCCTTCAGCTTGGCGCGCCATTCGGAGGCGCGGGCCTTGTCGCCTGCATCGTGGTAAATACGGATAAGGTTCAGCACCGAGCACCAGTAGCGGATAGACTTGCCCGTGCGTTTCAAATAATCGGCAGCGCTCGCCTCGTAAATCTGGGCAGCCTCGCCATAGCGCTTGAGCCTGTAAAGCATATCGGCCTTGATCTGCAACATCACCGGATGCGCAGGCGCCTTCGCAAGGCCGCGTTCGGCAAGCTTGAGGCCCGTCGCGAAATCCTCCTTGTCGTAATGCATCCAAATGAGCGGAGTCAGGAACAAAGGCCAGAACCGTGCCGAATTTTTGGAGGTGCTGTCGAGCACGGCAAGGTATTCCTTGCGGTGGTCCGACTTGAAGGGCACCCAGCTGAAACTCTTGTCGACATAGTAAGCGTATATCGCGTAGAAGGCGCGAGCTTCCTGGTCGTTTGAATTTTCGAAAATCTTCGCGGCGGAGCGCGTCTGCATGGCGCCCTTGATAGAATGTCCGGATTCGCTCTGCACGTAACCCAGCTCGAACTTGCGGAGAGCATCCCACATGCCGACGCTCCGGCAACTCTCGAGTTCCCGGCCGGCGCGCTTCAGCGCTGCCGTATCGCCGCGGTCGTCGTACATGCTGATGCGCACGACGTTTTCGAGCACGCAGCCCACTCCCTCGTCGGCCCCGCGGATACGCTTGGCCGTAGCGAGAGCGTCGTCATAGCGCAACGCCATCGTCAGGCGCGTCACGTCTACCGAAATTGCCATGAGGGAATCCGGAAGTGCAAGGGAAACAGGCCCGGCAAATGCCGAAAGCGAAAACAAAATTACAATGAGCAGGGCCCTAAAAAACATATTGTGTAAATATAGCATTTGCACCAATCCACAACGTATGCGCAATCCCTATTCACAATCCTTCCACGGTAGGGCCACCCCTGTGAAAAATTACAAAAAACTTGCAAATCAGCGCAAAAAGGGCAATTGCGTAGTCCAAGATGGAATAAAAAACGCGTGACAGGCGTACGCCTGCAAATCAGGCATTCCGACACGCTCTATTCCCTTATACGACAACGACTTAAGGCCCACCGAGCACCCCCTTTTCGACGGTGTTTGGTACAAACTAACCAATCAAAAAAAAGAGACCCCCGTCACATGTCATTTTCTTACGCACTTGTCTTGCATTTTTCAAATTTCTATAACTCTCCCTAGAGGCCGGGATTTTTTCCACAATCTATCCACCAAGCCTTTCGGGACTTGTCGACAATTGTGGAAAAAAATTAGGCCGGACGGAGGTTCCATGAAGCTGCTGCATAAAACATCTTCCATCCCGTTCTACATGATACACTCCGGATTCGTCGCGTTCAAGAGGCGCATCCGCGAGGAACTGGGTACTACGACCAGCGAAATCAACCTGGACGACGTCCTCAACGACGACGATCTTTACTCTTATTACAGAAACGGCGACTCGCCGGATTACGTCGTCGCCGCTATCGCTGGGTGCATGGCCGACTAACGGCCTACTTCTTCGACTTCTTTTCGGGGGCCGCCGGCTCCGGACAGCCGTTCAGCGTCTCGAACTTGCCCTTCTGGACAGTCACAATCTTGCTATTGACATTCACGCCGCGGCGGAATTTGATTTCGCCGTACACGCCTTGGTACGACCCCGTGTTGTTGATGGCGTTCGTCATGCTGTTCGGGGATTTCGCAAGCGTGCTGAATACGATGTTCGCGGCATCGTAGCTGAGGCCGCTCACCTTGTCTTCACCCGGTTCGGAGCCCCACCTATCCTGGAACGCCTTCGCGAATTTCGCATAAGTTTCGCTCTTGCCCATGTCGAGGCCGGGCACGCTGAAGTACGAACTGTCTACCAGGCGCTTGCCCTGCACCAGGAGTTCGCGGCCATACCAGCCGGAGGTGCCGAGGAGCGTACCGGAAAGCTTGTTGAACGCAATCTGGCCTGCCATGAGGCCCGCGTCGGAGGGATTCGTGGCCGCGACAAAGATGCCGGGGATACGGAACGTGGAATCCTGCATGTAGAAGCGGCGGTCCTTCGCGTTCACGGCATCGAGGTTTTCCGCGCCGCGGGCGATGTTCCTGCGGCGGTTTTCCTGCTTAAAGCGCACATCGCGGATAAGGTCGAATTCCGTCTTGTAGTCGGGGCGGCCTTCTTCGTAGTTGCGGAAGGCGACGACTGTACCGCCACGGCGTTCAACCGCGGTGGTGAAGCTCTGCGACATGGAGCTGCCGTAGTCGCCCAGCGGGCTAAGTACGGCAAATTCGCGGATATTCAGGCACTTGATGGCAAAGTCGGCAATCTTGTTCGCGAGGTTTTCCATCGTGATGTTCACCTGGAAAATATTCGGGCCCATGCGCGCGATGCCGTCGTCGGTCGCAGTCGGGGTGATCATCGGGATATGCTGGAAGTTGCTGCCCATCCAGGCGCCGACCGTTGCCGCCGGACCGCTCATGATGGGGCCCACGACGGCGATGATGCTGTCCTGGTTGATAGCCTGCTGTGTACGCAAAAGCGCGATGGAGGCATCGGCACGGGTATCGGCAGTGCGGATATTCACCTTGCCCTTGAGGCCGGCCTGTTCAAAAGCGAGAATCACGCCCTGCACGGCAGCAGCGCCGAACTCGGCGAAATCACCGGAAAGCGGGGCAAGCACGAGAACCGTCGGCATTCCAGCACCGTAATCTTCAAGCGATTCGAGCCCCTTTTCGGCGGTATTGAGCAATTTTTCCGAGGCCCCGGAGTTCTGGACCTTCTTGTACCAATAGCGAGCGGCCTTGTAACGGCCAGCATTCTGGCACTCGCGGCCAATCTGCAGCTGCATCCAGCCGACCAGGTCCTTGTCCACCGGGTACTTTTCCAGGAGCGCCTGGAGCTGGTCCGCCGTCATGAGGGAGGCGGCAATCGTCTGCACGGCGACTTCCTTGGTACGGGCGCGGGCGGCAGGGTTCTTGGAATAGGCGAGGATGCGCAACATGTCCTCGACACCTTCATACACGGCACCGCGTTCAATCAAGACGATGGCATGCGCCAGTTCCATACGTTCGCGGTACGGCGTCGATATGTAGTATTCGAGGAAGCGGCTGGAGACCTTGTCGGCCTCGTCGCGCTTGTGTTCGCGCAGGTAACATTCCGTGAGCATCACGGCGGCCTTCTCGCCGTTGCTGTTGCGGAAGCTGGACTTGTACACCTTGACCAGCGGGCCGATGGCGTCTGCGCAACGGCCGTCCTGAATCAGGGACATAGCCTGCGACAGGTCGCCCTGGGCGAAAATCATCGAAGAGAAGAAAGAAACAAAAAGGAAGGGAAGAAGACGTTTCATAGTAACCCTTTCTCGACGCTAGGCTTCCGCATTGGCCGCCTGGACGACGTCGTGATCTTTTTTGATTTGCTTTTGCAGAGATTCAGGCAGCTTGGCCCAGTCGATGATGTCGACGCGGAACGGGAGCTCGCTTTCGACAAATGCCTTCTCGACAGCCGTCATATCCTCGAAGGAAATCGGCTTTTCCGAAATGACGACAAGTTCAAGGTCCATATCGGGCGGGCAATCCGTGCCGTTGACCCTCGGACCGTACGCCCAGACTTCGACACCTTCAAAATGGAGATTCAAAATCCGCTGTACAGTTTCCAGCTGTTCTGTATCTAAGCAAAGAGCCATAGTCCGTCAAATATAGATAATTAAACGAGCCGCTCCTTCACGAGCCTGTACAAATCGGCGAAAACAGCCTCCGGGCTGCGGTCGGCATCGATAGCCGAAACGCAATCCGGGTAGTCATGGGCCGCGGCCAGGTAACCCTGGCGCACCCTCTCGAAAAAGTCGGCCTTTTCCTGCTCCAACCGGTCGGGTGCCTCGCCCCGCTTCGCGGTGCGCGCGCGTCCCCGCATCACGTCGATATCGAGCACCACCGTGAGTTCCGGGAAGCAGCCGTCGCAAGTGAGTTCCGTCAGGCGTTGCACCATATCGGCACCGAGCCCGCGGGCATAGCCCTGGTAAGCAAAAGTGCTCCACGCGAAACGGTCGGCAATCACCACCTTGCCCGCATCGAGCGCCGGCTGGATAATTTCGGCAATCACCTGGGCACGTGCCGCATTGTACAGCAAAAGTTCTGTCTTGTCGGCCATGATTCCCTTGAACGAAGGGTCCAGCAGAATCTCGCGGATGCGTTCCGAAATCTTCGCGCCGCCCGGCTCGCGGAGCTTCACCACGGAATAACCCTCGCTTTCGAGAGCCGAAATAAGCATATCAATCTGGGTCGACTTTCCCGAGCCGTCGATCCCTTCGAGGCTAAAAAAACGCTTTGCCGTATTCATGGGTACAAATATGCAAAATTTCCAAGAAATCGCCTAATAGAACAGTTTCACAAGCACCGTCCCGACGATAGTCGAAACGATGACGCTCGTAAGGCCCGGCCGCATGAAGCTGTGGTTCAGCAGGTACTTGCCGATGACGGTAGTGCCCGAGCGGTCGAAGTTCACGGTCGCGATATCGGAAGGGTAGTTCGGGATAAAGAAGTACCCGTACACACTCGGCAGCACACCCAAAAGCACCGGGCCTTCGATGCCGAGACTGTAAGCGAGCGGCAACATCGCCACCACCACCGCACCCTGCGAGTTGATGAGCACGCTCACCGCAAAGAACGCAAACGCAATGGCCCACGGGTAATGCTGCACAATATCCTTGAGGCCGCCCTGCATCACGTCCATGTAGTTCGCGAAGTACGTGTCGGCAAGCCAGGCGATTCCGTAAATCGCGACGACAGCCACCATGCCACTCTGCCACACGGCACCCGCCACGGCCTTCTTGGGGCTCGCCTTGCAGAAGATAATCATGAACGCGGCAGCCGAAATCATCACGATCTGGATGATAATGTTCATGGCGAGCGGCTTCACCTGCGCCACGCCGTCAATGACTTTACCTGTAGGGAACTTGGGACGGATGTCGTGCCCGATAATCTGGAAGACGGAGAACAATACAATCACCGCAATAGCCGCCAGGAAGATGTACACGGCGCGCTTCGCCTCCTTGGGCACTTCCTTGTCAAGCACGGAGGCGGAACTGCCGTACATATATTCCTTCATCTGCGGGTCCTTGAGGCGGGCCTGGAAGGCGGGATCCTTGTCGAGGTCGAGCCCGCGCCTGTAAGAGACGAGTGCCGCCGCCATGAGCCCACAAAGGCAAGCAGGAATCGTAATCGCGATGACCTGCAAATTGTTCACCTCGAAACCGTTCGCATTCGAAATGATCACGAACGACGCGACCGCGGCGGCGATGGGCGAGCAAGTGATGCCTACCTGCGATGCGACAGAAGCCACGCTGCACGGGCGTTCCGGACGGATGCCCTTCTTAAGGGAAATGTCGCAAATAATCGGCATGAGGGTATAGACTACGTGACCCGTACCCACGAGCACCGTAAGGAAGAACGTGCAGAGCGGAGCAAGAATCGTGATGTGGTTCGGATGCTTGCGCAACAGCCGCTCCGCAATCTGGATAAGCCAATCCATACCGCCAGAGGCCTGCATAATGCCCGCACAAGTCACCGCCGCGATGATGATGTAGATAACGTCGGTAGGGGGCTTGCCCGGCTGCATGCCGAACCCGAGCACGAGAATCGCAAGCCCGATACCCGAAATCGCGCCCAGCGCAAGGCTCCCGTAACGTGAACCCACGTATAACGCGAGCAGAACAATCAGCAGCTGGATAATCATCAAAGTCATAAGGACCTCCCTATGGATGCTAAACTACAAAAGATTTTCCTTATTCTTCCCAGTTGAAAACGGGAAACCCGTCGTTAAGATCGGAATCATAAACGAATTCTTCACCCAGGAGTTCGGCAAATTTTCCTGATTTCATTTCTTTTGAGGTTTTAGGTGTCGCTACACCGCCGCCGTTGTTGAGGCCGAAGGGTTCCTGTTCGCCTCGCTTTAAATAATAATAGTCAGCCATGGTGGTGTTGAAGTTGTAACCAATCATCAAACCCACCAAGGAATCCCCGTCAACCTTGCCCGTGGAATAAGCAGAACTAGTAACACCTTCTTCGTTATCACCCGCAATACCACCGACATAAACAGAGCCAAAAATGTCACCTGTATTGTAAACTGATTCTATATTTAAACGTTGTACATAACCAGAAATGCCACCAGAATATTTTTCCCCAATAATTGAGGCATTATTTGCTGATACTTTTATAGTAACACACTGCGCTTGTCCAACTATTCCTGCTGCATAATTTGTTCCTGTCACTTTGCCAAAATTCTGTGATTCTTTTATTGTTCCATAATTTTTGGATAACGGACAATAGCTGTCACCAAAGTAACTTGCAATACCAGCGGTATACTCTTTTCCCTTTATTTCCCCATAATTATATACCTTTTCAACATTAGTTGAAGGACCTAAATGACAACCTATACCTCCAGCACTAGATAAACTCTCTATATAGCCTCTATTTGTCGCATTAATTATATCTAAACCATTATCAGTAGATGCGATAATACCTGCAACTAATTTTGGCCCTTGAATTGGGGCATTATTTTCAACATTTTCAATTTTTCCTCGTTTAGAATACTCATAACCAGTAATTGCAACAATTCCAGAAATTACATCATCTTTTCCTACTATAGTAGCCTTATTTACAACATCTTTAACAACTCCAGAACCTTTTAATAATCCAACAATACCAGCAGTATATTTTCCACCACTTACCCAGGAATTCTCAATCGTCAAATTCTGCACGGTCCCGCTGGAGTTGCCAAACAACCCATTGTGCGTGCTTGTCGTATTGATAAACATTCCGCTTATGGTGTATCCGTCACCATCAAAATTTCCCGTAAATGGAACGCTTGAATTTCCGATGGGAGTCCACTTGTGGAGCTTGGCGGAATCCCCGACCAAGGCGCCTTTCTTATCAATGACATTGCCCTTGTTCAACTTGATATCGGCACCAAGTTTATAATACTTGCCCTGATATTCCTTTTCATTTGCATTCACGATAAATGAAAGATGCGCCAACTGCTCTGCC
The DNA here is from genome assembly GCA_016285835.1 of Fibrobacter sp. GTDB lineage: Bacteria > Fibrobacterota > Fibrobacteria > Fibrobacterales > Fibrobacteraceae > Fibrobacter. The sequence goes on along the minus strand of JAEERM010000055.1, from coordinate 3,474 downwards.
GTCTTTATAATGTAAGGGCTCAACTTAGTTCCCGCGCCACAAGCGAAATCCTTTGCCGTGGTTCCATCCCAAGGCTCACCCGACTCGTCCTCGCACTCCTCTTCAGATTCTTCATCCGAATGGCTTGACTGCTTTTTCTTGTCATTCTTACTTTTGGAGTTGTCCTCTTCGGAATCGCTTGTAGCCGAAGATTCGTCGTCCTGAGATGGGGGTGAAACCGTACACGAGCAGACGGCGAATACCACTGCAAACCCTAATATCCCAAATAACGGATAGCGCATAAAAACCTCAAAGAGTCTCTGTTAAATATATATCATACTAAACTAAACAATAAAAAAGGAACAATAAAAATTATGCGATTTTTGTTCCATCCCTTTCACTACGCCGAAAATATCTCTTCCAATGTAATGTTTCTCTGGACCCATCGGGCAGAATAGGCATTTTGCTTTATAGGAGATGTCGTTACCAAAACGTTTGCGATGTTCTGCTTCTTCTTGAGTTTCGACTGCAAGAGAAGCATCTTATTTTCCATGCTTTCGGCATCCTTTTTGTCTAGCGAATAGGGAAGGGCTGTATACTTCATTTCGAACAAGTTGACAACCCTGTCCCCGCGCTCAATGACCATGTCAATTTGCGCCTCAGAAGAATACACGCTGTAAGTCTTTGTCGCAATCCCGCTAATTCCCAAAATGTTCTTGATTTTTTCGGCATTGGCGATGCAGAACCTTTCGAAACCGAGCCCACACCAGGTCTTGTGCGTACTCGTATTTTGCAAGTGCATCCATGTTTCACTATCGTAGTTGTCGCCTTTTTCAAGGAAGGTGAAATAGAACAGGCTAAAGAAATCAGCAAGTTGGTAAAGGTACGGAACACGTCCCAGTGCCTTGTATTTCCGGATAAACCCGCACTGTTCCAATTCCGTCAATTTACGTGTAACGCCACCACCATCCGATACAGAAAGGGCCGCGATGATTTCGTCGCGAGTGAACCCGATTTTCTTTTCGGCAAGGACCTTGATAATCGAAACATATTCTTCGCTATGCAAGAACAGGGAAGAATACAGACTCCGAAATTCCCCTTCGAGGAGGGCGGATTCGTTAAAGAATAACTTGTCTATGTTTTGCGCCAAGCTAAGGCTCGGCGTAAGAAGGTTCAAGTAATAGGGAATACCTCCGAGAACCATATAACATTCTGTCACCATCTGGTAATCCCAGTAGATGTTTTTTGATTCTAGGAATTCCTTGACCTCGCCCACGTTGAACGGATTGAGTTTTAACTTGTATGTAAGCCGATTGTGCAAGCCACCATGGTTTTCAACAATCTTCTTCACCATCCACGAAGCCGCAGAACCGCAAACGATCAGCTTTATCGCTGAATCCGTAGAGGCGTAACTGTTCCAAAAATGTTCCAGCGCCGGTATGAATTTCGAACCTTTCGTGTCCATCCAAGGGACTTCATCCAGAAAGACAACTTTTTTTGCAGCGTTGTTCTGTTGCAGGAATGTTCGCAATTGTTCAAACGCGTCAAACCATGTCTGAGGAGCAGGAATGTCGACATTACCGGATGCAGTCGCCAACGCCGTCCTGAAATTTGCCAATTGGTCTGACAATTCCACATTGTTCAAACCCGTCATGTAAAAGACAAGATTGTCCTTGAAAGTTTCGCGCACCAAATACGTCTTGCCAACACGACGGCGGCCATAGACCATGACAAATTCGGGTTGCTCGGAAGCCATCAACCGTAAAAGCTCCCTTTGTTCCTCTTTTCTACCGATTATGGGCATATAGACCTCGTTTTTGGCGCTTTTTACTAAAAATAATCAAATTCCGCCAAAATTCCAACAGAAAAGTGGCGCTTTTTGAAGATTTTAGTCAAATTCCGCCAAAATTATGCCGGAAAAGTGGCGCTTTTTGCATTTTTTTATTGAATTCCGCCAAAAATCCCCGGCCACCGGGCCGGGGATTCTGCGTTAAGATTTGTTACAAAGTAGCGCTTATTCCACGTCCTTGCCGTGGCACTTCTTGTACTTGAGGCCGGAACCGCACCAGCACGGGTCGTTGCGGCCGAGCTTGGGGCCGGCCTGCTGGGCACGGCGGGCAGCTGCGACAACGTTGGGGTTCGTGTACGTGCGGCGGACAGCTGCCGGGCGAGTCCCCGGGAGTGCGGACTGCGGCATCGGCTGCGGTGCGCGCTGCTCCTCAGAAAGGGCGTTTGTCTCGGAAGTGGCAGCCTGGCCCGCGAGGCCTGCGGCCTTGGCGCCTTCGGCGCTCAGCTGTTCCGTTTCCTGCGCTTCCTCTCTCGTCTCTCCTCTCTCGTCTCTCGTCTCAGTTGCGGCCTTAGCTTCTTCGGCAGCCTTGCGTTCGGCGTCGATCTGTTCCTGGCTCTTGAGCTGCAGCTGGTCCGGCGAGACGGTCATGCCGTTCGGGAGCGTGATGCGGATGTTCAGGATGCGCAGCGCGGTGAGCGTCGCGATCTTCTCGAGGCAGCCTTCGAACAGCTTGTAGCCTTCGCTCTTGTAGACCATCAGCGGGTCCTTCTGGGCGTAGCCGTGGAAGCGGATGGCGTCCTTCAGCTGGTCCATTGCGTACAAGTGTTCTTTCCACACCTGGTCGATGGTCATGAGCAAGAAGCGGCGTTCGATGTTGCGGAAGTCCGTATCCGGGATAATCTTCGTGAGCTTGTCGTAACGCACCTTGCAAAGGTTGATCACGTCTTCGAGCACCTGTTCCGGAGTCTTCTTCGTCGCGTCTTCGAACGTCAGGTTGTATTCCATGCCGAGCGTGCGCTGCAAGTCGGTATGCAGGCCCTCGAGATTCCAGCTCTCGGGGTAGGTCTTGGCCGGAACATAGGCAGACACCTTGATATCGCAGGCGTCTTCGATGCGGTTCATGATTTCTTCGCGGATGTCTTCGCCGTTCAGAATGCGGCGACGGAGACCGTAAATCACCTTGCGCTGCTCGTTCATCACGTTATCGTAGTCGAGCAAGTGCTTACGGATATCGAAGCTCTGGCCTTCCACGCGGCGCTGTGCACCACGGATACTGCGTGAAACAATCGGGTGCGTAATCACTTCGTCTTCGCCCACGCCAAAGCGGCTCATCAAGTTCTTCACGTTGCTGCCGCCGAAGATGCGCATCAAGTTGTCATCGAGGCTGAGGAAGTACTGGCTAGAACCCGGGTCGCCCTGACGGCCGGAACGGCCGCGCAGCTGGTTGTCGATACGGCGGGATTCATGGCGTTCCGTGCCGAGCACGTGCAAGCCGCCCAGCGCCGTGACTCCGGGGCCAAGAGCGATGTCGGTACCACGACCGGCCATGTTGGTCGCAATCGTCACCTTGCCTTCGTGGCCCGCGTACTGGATGATTTCAGCTTCGCGGCTGTGGTTCTTCGCGTTCAAGACTTCGTGCGGGATGCCTTCCTTTTCCAAGAGGCCGTGCAGGTGCTCGGACTTTTCGATGGAAGCCGTACCCACGA
>JAEERM010000157.1 GCA_016285835.1 Fibrobacter sp. | reverse complement strand
TTCAGCGTGCGTAGTAACTCCCGTTCTTGCGGACATATCGACATCACGGCTCATTTCAAGAAGTGGGAATCCCTCGGCATGAGGATGGGTAAGATGTACGAAGCCAAGGTGCTCGTCGAAGCCGGCGGCGGTACTGGTTCCTTCGATGTCTCCTACTTCAAGATGACAGACAAGAAGCATCCTCTCGAATCTGCAGTTCCGTCTTCTAGCTCCGAAGCCCCGAAATCCAGTTCTGATAAGGCTCCGGCCTCCAGTTCTGACAAGGCTCCGGCTTCTAGTTCTGACAAGGCCCCGGCCTCCAGCTCTGACAATGCTCCGGTTTCCAGCTCGTCCATTGCAGCACCGGTTTCTAGCTCTATCCTTGTTGCTGACGTCGGTGCATCTTCCAGCTCGGGTGTTATCTCTGATGCCCTCCCGGCCGAAATCAAGACCTTTGGCATGGCTGGCACTTATCAGGTGTTCGACATGCAGGGTAAGTTCCTCGGCAAGGTCGAACTGAAGGACGGCTCTACCCTTAAGGATGCTGTCGGAAGCAAGTTCCCCCATTCGGCTATCTACATGGTCAAGCGTGGCTCTGTTGCCAAGATTATCTCTGTAGAACGCTAAATCGCACTTTAAACGATTTTTGACCCGATTCCCTCCCGGAATTGGGTCTTTTTTTGTCAAAAAATGCGGTGAAATGACAGCTTGTAAACTGTTTCGTGTTGTTTCCAGTAACAACGACTTTTGTGCTTTTCTCGCTATTTCATGCGGTTTCGCACCTATATTAAGAAGGATAACTATATGAGGAGTAAACTATGCAAAGTGTATCTAAAATTGCCAAAATGAGTCTTGCACTCATTGTTTCTTGCGGCATAGGCAGTGCTTTCGCTGTCGATGCCTGTAAGGACCAGATGAGCAAGTCTGCAGGCTCTTGCCTCTCTCGCTTTCACGGGAACTGCAGATGACTGGAATGCCTATGAACTGGCCAAGGGCAAGGCGACTCTCACTGCTGGGCAACACAAACTCCGCATCACCATCGCAAATGCAAATACGAATGTGGACTACGTGAAGTTTAGCCTGCCGGGTGCTGCCGCTAATCCGGGTACGGATCCTGGCACGAATCCTGCTACGAATCCGGGAACTAACCCGCAAGAAGATCCACTGGCTTTGGCCAAGAATATTCGCTTGAACAAGACCAGCCATGTGGCTCAGGTGTTCGATATGCAGGGTCGTTCTTTGGGTAGCGTCTCCTTCGCTAATGGAGCTTCTATCAACGATGCCATCTTCGCCAAGTTCGGCAAAGCCGGTGTTTACATGGTAAAGATTGGCGGAAAGATTAGGCCCATTTCTGTGACTCGCTAAAAGTTTCAAATCTAAAACACTCCTTATATTGTCAAAGGTGCCTCGTTCTGCGGGGTACCTTTTCTTTTTTTGCGTAAAAAGCCTTTCATTGTCGTTTTTACAACAAAGAATTATTTGAAAAGTGATGTAGAACACAATTTGAGATTATTTTATAAGCAGGTTGGCTGATGGCGGCATTTCCAAAGAGAAAATGTCCCTATCGGCAAAAAATTGGAGTTGGATATGAACAAATTGTTCCTTGGGTTGGCCAGGGCCACGTTTTTTGTGACCCTCGCTTTTGGCTTAAACGCTTATGCAGCCGATGCTTGCAGCGAAAAGGGCGGGCATTCCGGAAACGGCACGACCACTCGTGGTCAAAATAATTCAAGTGTGACGGGGAATATCGGTAATTCCGGCTACCATTATGAAATATGGTATCAAGGCGGAAATAACTCGATGACCTATTATAACGACGGAACATTCTCGGCAGAATGGAACGGCTCTAACGACTTCCTGGCTCGCGTAGGCCTCAAGTACAACAGTACCCAGTCGCATGACCAGATTGGCTATTTTACCGCTGACTATAAATTCACCAAGTCGGGGAGCGCAGCTTATTCCTATATCGGTATTTACGGTTGGACCGAAAATCCGCTGGTGGAATACTATATCGTCGATGACTGGTTTACCAAGCCGAGTCCGCAGTATTTAGGCACCAAGAAGGGCGAAATCACGGTGGACGGCGACACCTACGATATTTACACGTTTACTCGCGTGAATATGCCGTCTATCAAGGGTACTTCCACATTCCCGCAGTTCTTCAGTGTGCGTCGTAATGCTCGCCAGTGCGGCCATATCGACATTACCGCCCATTTCAAGAAATGGGGGGAGGTTGGCCTGAATCTCGGAAAAATGTACGAGGTCAAAGTCCTTGCGGAGGCGGGTGGCGGTGCTACCGGAAAGATTGACTTCACCTACTTCAACATAACATCTAAAGGTTCTCCGTCTGGCTCGGAAACGGCGGTAACGCCGAAATCCAGTGCATCGCCCCATCATTCGTCGACATCCATTCATCGTTCTTCATCCTCTCATCGTTCCACGCATTTATTTTCCAGTTCTTCGGGAACGGGTAGCCATCACAGGAGCAGTTCCAGTAAGGCGAAGGTTTCGTCTTCGAGCCGGGATTTTTGGGGAAGTGTCGTCGCTTCGTCTTCTAGTATAACCATTCTTTCGCCAATTTCCAGTTCCAGTGTTGCTCCCGTTATCATTCCGGTAAGCAGCAGTGTTACAGGTTCCATCAATGCGTCCATTGACGCTCTCCCGGATGTGTCGCCGGTGCCGATGGGAACATCGGTATTGCAGGTGTTCGACGTGCAGGGCAAGTATCTTGGCAAGGTGGAATTTAGGAATGGGACTTCCTTGAACGATGCCGTGCTCATGAAGTTTGGCAAGACCGGTGTTTACATGGTTAAACGTGATGGCAAAGTAAAAATGTTGTCTGTGACCCGCTAAATTTTTTATATTGATAACCGATTAATACTCCTCATATTGCCATAAGGCATCTCGGTTCTGCCGAGATGCCTTTCTGTTTTGAATATGTTGTATGTTGGAAATACAAAAAACACGCCCCGCAGGGGGCGTGTCTAAAAGGTCAGTCTTGCGACGGATTACTTCTTGGAAGCCTTTTTGGGCGGGTGGGCGGCAATCTTCTTGGTGCCCTTGCCCTGCGTTGCCTTGGCGGCGGCTTCTTCGGCCTTGATCATGGACTTCATGCTTTCGAGTGCCCCGTTCGGGTCGAGTTCGATAGCTTCGGATGCTTCGTCCACCATTTCGGCGAACTCGTCGTACCAGTCGGCGAAGATTTCCACTTCGAGGTGGTCGACGCCCGGAACCGTGAGGCGCACGCCACAGGCTTCGCCCACGCGGTCGAGGAACTTGGCCATCTGTGGCTTGAGGAGCGTGAGGTCGAGGCCGTCGAGGTCTTCGGGTTCAAACCAGACACCGTCGACATCGCTATCGTCTTCTTCCTTAGCCTTCTTCTTGGACTTCTTGCCTTCGCACTTGCCGCACTTACATTCTCCGTTGCAGCTTTCGTCATCGCCGTACAGGGCCATGTATTCTTCGTCGTCCATGCCGCTGTCGTAGTAGAATTCGTCTTCTTCGAGGTAGAGCGTCTCGACAAAGATACCCTTGGCGCCGAGCGTCTTTGCGGCGGCGATGAATTCCTTGAGTTCGCCACCGAAGTAGCGCGTGGTTTCTGCTTCCTCGTTCAGAGTCTGGACGGGAATGGGGGAGAGTTTCTGCTTGGTGATGTAGTCGCAGACAACATCAGTGATAGATTGGTTGTTCTTGGCCATTGGATTCTCCTAGGTAAAAGTCGGAAGTAGGAAGTTAGAAGTAGGAAGTGTTATAATCGCGGCTTCGCCGCCAAATTATACCGGTCTACTGATTACTTCCTACTGTCTACTTCTTACTGTCTACTAAACATGATACTTCTTCAGGCTCGGGGCCTTCTCTTCGATCAGCTTCATGATGCGGGCGACAGCGTCGGCGCCGTTGGCCGTATCCTTCACGCTTACGAGCGGCTGGAACAGCGGGCTGTTGAACAGCGTGCCGAGCGGAATCGGGTTCTTGCGGCAGAACGTGATGTCGATAAAGTCGCGGGCGTCCTTTTGCAGATTGTGAGCTTTGTCCTTGTCGCCAGCTTGGAATGCCTTGTACAGTTCGACGAAAGTCTTCGTGGCCTCGGGGATGTTTCCGGAGGCGCTGATGAGGCCCGTGCCGCCCATTTCGAGGAGGTCGGCGAACAAACCGTCTTCACCGCTCATCACGGCGAAGTCCTTGCCCTTGGTTTCCTTGATGACGCGCATCGTGTCTTCGTGGAACTTCTCGCCAAAGCCGAACTCCACGGCCTGCTTGAGGCCGATGATGTTCTTGTCTTCGGCAAGTTCAATCAGGGTGTCGGGATGCACGTAGCTGGAGGTGCGGCCCGGAACGTTATAAATGACAATCTTTGCACCGGTCTCGCTGCTGAGCGTGCGGTAGTGCTTCAGGAGGCCTTCCTGTGGCGGGTTGTTGTAGTAGCCTGTGACGCAGAGGACTGCTACCGGGGCAATCTTCTGGACGTTCTCGATCATTTCGATGGATTCGCGGGTGCAGTTGGAACCGGCGCCGGCAATCACGGGCACGCGGCCGTCCACGTAGTCGAGCGTAAACTTGATGACATCGAGGTGTTGCTGCGGGGAAACCGTCGCACTCTGACCCGTGGTCACGGCAGGGAGCACGCCACTTGCGCCGTTAGCAATCACGTCGTCGATCATTTGGCCCATCTTCTTGTAGTCGATGGAGTTGCGAAGGTTCTTGGGATCGTCGTTCTTGAGCGGGGTGAACAACGCGGGGAAAACACCAGTAAGTTGAGAAGCGTTAGTAATCTGCATAGTGCT
>JAEERM010000003.1 GCA_016285835.1 Fibrobacter sp. | reverse complement strand
TACGGAAGGTAGGCACGGCACGTTTCAGCTTGGTATTGTCGAACACCACCGAATTCGCCTTGTCGCCAATGAGACTCCCCAGCAAGTCGTAATCGCTTACGTCTGCAAGGAATTGTGAAGACACGTAGTACGGTTTCAGTTCTACTCCAAGTGCATCGGCAACCGCCTTGTAAATCTGGTTCCAAGTCAGGGTTTCGTTACTGGTAATCTGGAAGCTCTCGCCGATGGCATGGACATTCCCCATCAAACCAACAAAGCCCCGGGCAAAGTCGGTATTGAAAGTCATGGTCCAAAGGCTGGTACCGTCACCATGGATAATGACTGGCTTGCCCTCTAGCATACGCTTTGCAACTTGCCAGCTACCATTCTTGCCGTGAACGCCTAGCGGGATACTACGCTCATCGTAAGTGTGGCTCGGCCGCACAATGGTAATGGGGAACCCTTCCTCGCGATACTTCTTCATCAAGAATTCCTCGCCAGCAATCTTGTTGCGGGAGTATTCCCAATAGGGATTCGCAAGAGGCGTTCCTTCGGTAATGCGGTAATCCGAAAGAGGCTTCTGGTAGGCACTGGCAGAACTGATGTACATGAACTGCTTGGTGCGCCCCTTGAACAGGCGGTAGTCACGCTCTAGGGCGCTGGGGTGGAACACGATAAAGTCGCAGACTACATCAAATTCCATGCCCTTGAGCTTCTCGGCAACAGCGGCCTCGTCGTAGATGTCAGCGTTGATAATCTCGACACCTACGGGAATATCGTCTGCGGGGCGGTTCCCGCGATTGAGCAGGTAGAGTTTCCAGCCCTGGGCCACCGCAAGGCGCGTGATGGCCATGCTGATGGTCCCCGTACCGCCGATAAAAAGAGCGTTCATATGCTAGACCATAAAAGATCCCCGCATTCGCGGGGATGACGTTGAAGAATGCGGGTCAATCAAGAGAGGCGTGTGCGGCGATGGTGTAAATCGCGGTCACATCCTTCGCCTTGAGCGGAACAAAACCCCAGCCGTCGCCCGGATTGAGCTTTTCGACCAGCTTCGGGATGTCCTCTTCCTTCGCGCCGAGTTCGGCGAAGTTGATCGGCATGCCGATAGAATGCAGGAAGCGGCGGAAGGCCTTGATGCCCTCGAGGGCGGTAGCCTTCGGGTTCTCGAAATTCATCTGGCAACCGAACACGCGAGTAGCCATCTGGGCAAAACGCATCACGTTGTGGTCCACCACGTATTCCATCCAAGCGGGCATGATGACCGCAAGGCCCGCGCCATGGGCGCAGTCGTAAAGCGCCGAAAGTTCGTGTTCGATGGCGTGGCTGTTCCAGTCCTGACTGCGCCCGCAGCCCACAACGCCGTTGTGGGCTACCGTCCCCGCCCACATGATGTTCGCTCGCACCTGGTAGTTGGCGGGGTCGGCAATGGCGCGCGGGCCCTCCTTCACCATCGTGAGGAGAACCGCTTCGCAAAGGCGGTCGGTAATTTCCACTTCGAGCGTATTCGTGAAGTAGCGTTCAAAGACGTGCGCCATGATGTCGGTAATGCCACAGGCCGTCTGGTAGGCAGGCAGCGTGCAAAGGAGCGCCGGATTCTGCACCGCAAACTTCGGGCGAATATGCTCGCTGCTCGCGCCGCGCTTGAGCATGCCATCTTCCTTGGTCACCACGGAATCGCCGCTGCCCTCGGAACCGGCAGCCGCGATCGTCTGCACCACGCCAATCGGGAGCGCGCATGCAGCAGATGCCTTGCCCTCGTAAAAATCCCAGAAATCTCCCTTGTAAGGAACACCCATCGCAATGGCCTTGGAACTATCGATCGTAGAGCCGCCGCCCACTGCAAGGATAAAGTCAATGCCATTTTCACGGACAATCTCGATGCCCTTGTACACGAGCGAATCGTGCGGGTTCGGCTTCACGCCGCCAAGTTCCACATGCGGGATACCAGCAGCGTCGAGACTCGCCTTGACGCGGTCGATGAGCCCCGAACGCACGGCGGAACCGCCACCGTAGTGGATAAGCACCTTCGTGCCGCCATACTTCTTGACAAGCGCACCGCATTCATTTTCGCGGTCCATGCCAAATACAAATTCCGTGGGGCTGTAGAAATTGAAATTTTCCATATTCCATCCTTTTTCTTGTTTTTTGCTTAAAATACAAGAATTTTGCCGAAAATGCGCACAAATTCGGCTTTTTTCTGTGTACAGGGGGAAACAGGCTAAGCCACTTGTTTTCTCTTCTTCCTTTTTGTATATTCCTTCCCAAACACCAGAAAGGGTGCTATTAGATGATCGCTATCCGCGCAAGCGGGGCGGTCTTTTTTGTTTTAAAAAGGAATTGAAAATGACAAAAAACAAGAAAAAGACTGAATTGGTTACAGTGAAACCAGGATTTTCACTGATTGACGAGAACTTGCTCAAATCGAGAATTTACACAATTCGTGGAGCAAAGGTAATGCTCGACGCAGACCTAGCCGAGATTTACGGGTATAGTACCAAAGCGTTCAACCAACAGGTCAAGAATAATATTGAGCGTTTTGCGGATGATTTTCGATTCCAATTGAGTGACGCAGAAATTCTACTTTTATCGAGGTCAAAAATTTTGACCTCGATACAGGTGAAAGGCGTAAAAGGAGGTCGGTCCTATAAACCTTATGCCTTTACCGAGCAGGGCATTTATATGCTCATGACTGTGCTGAAAGGCGATTTGGCGGTACAACAGAGTATGGCGCTCATCCGCCTTTTCAAACGGTTAAAGGATTACGCCGTTTCGGAAGGTCTGTTGCTTCATGGCTCGGAAGTCACCCCGCTAGCGTTGCAAACCGCCCAGAACACAAGGGATATTGCCTACGTATCGGCAGATGTCAAGATCCTTTCTGGCGAGGTGCATGAAATGCGCGGCGAATTCTGCAAGATGAACATGGACCTCCAGAAGGTCATGGAAAATTTCGTGGACCCGAGCACCCACAAGCATTTCTTGATTCTGAACGGCCAGCGGCTGGAAGCAGACATCGCCTACACGCAAATCTACGGCATGGCGAAGAAATCCATCACGATTATCGATGACTATATCGGCGTGAAGACTCTCGACCTGCTGCGCCAAATCGCAAAGGGAGTCTCCGTGACAATCTATAGCGACAACCGCAGTTTTGAAGCCCTGACGGAACAGATGCAGAAGGATTTTCTTGCCGTGCGCCCCGATGTGAAGTTTGCCATGAACAAGACAACGGAGAAATTCCACGACCGCTACATCTTCTTGGATTACGGCCTGAAAAGCGAGAAACTATTCCACTGCGGAGCATCTAGCAAGGATGCCGGCAACAAAATCACCACCATCATACAAATCGAACAAACGCAGGCGTACCACTGCATTATGGAGATGCTGAAGAAAAAGTGAATGGAGCCATGTTTTTTTATTTGAAAGGGGAAAGCCTTCCCCTCGCTTCAGCTACGCCGTCATGGCGGGCCACGACACGCCATCTAGCCGTATCTTCCGCTACCCCTTCAAGCGGGGGCTCAGACGCCGCCCCCGCAACGCCCTAGGCTTAGTATTGTCATTGCGAGGACCCTGTAAGGGGACGCGGCAATCAAGTGCATTTGTCGAGTCTTGCGCTATTTTGTTTGGCTTGCCAATTTCTCGTACATTTGCAGCAATTTCGTAACTACATCCATTTCGCTCATTGTTTCTTTGAAGCCGTAAGCCTGCATAACCGCCTTATCGTTAGCCTTATGGGCTTCTAAAAGGTCAGTGTACAGATGCATATTCTCGCCATACATATCTGCCAAAGAGCTATCAGCATACTTTTGTCTAGCGTCTAATATTGCTTGTGCGGTTTGTTCAATTTTTGCCTTCTGTTTCGCTGTAGGGCTACACCACGGGAAATTATTATACACGATTGTATTAGAGTAGCGGAATCGTGTTTCCAACTGACCGCAAACCGTTTTTACCCAAATTATATGCACGCTACTTGTAAGAACGCCAAAATGAAATAAAGATGCTAACGGAATCAGTGAGTTTGCATCACCACAAATAACATCGGCGGGCATATATCCCATAGGGATGTAGTCTCTATTTTCAGAAGAATGTCTAGGAATGAGGATATATTCAGTGCTAGGTTGCCGAATTTCCATAAACCTAGTTGCATAATCAGCGTATTTCCGAGTTGCAGCCTTCTTGCTAGTTAAACGGTATTCCCGAACTTGATTAACTCGTTCCATGACAAGAGGCATACTTTGTAGTTCTTTCGGTGTAGCATCTAACAGCCATAAGCACCATCGCTTTTTATTATGCAAGTATTCTTCTGCTCCGTAGAATTTACGAATGAACTTCTCCGCCAGCGGTTCTTTTTGTAATAGGTCACTTCGTTCTTCTGCGGTAAGAAAAAGGTTTCCATCATCTGTGGCTGCGCTACCCTTTCTTATTTGTGGTATATTTGTAAGAGGTTTAGTAGATTTAGTAACATAAAAGTTATCCAAATCCAACAGATAACCATTTATATTCTTACAAATAATACTAGGGGCATCTTTGGAATAAACCACTTTGGGTTTATTAGACGAGCAACAACTAAAGCCTACAATAACACAATGGACGTGAGCTTTTATATTGGCTTCACTATCCCATCTAAATGTTCTATGTGCAAAATTGATTACTATGCCATAATTCTCAAATAAGGGTTTCCAAATCCAAGCGACCTGCTGACCTTGACAAATAGAATTTGTAGATACAAGAGCGCATTCAATTTGTGTTCCTTGTATATACCTACCGGCTTTTGCATACCACCCTGTCACATAATCAATTTCGCCAGGATTCTTGCATTCGGGGAAGATAGCCTTTATTTCTTCCCGTTTTACGTCATCCATTAAATAAGAGCCTATAAAGGGAGGATTACCTACAATGTAATTTAATTCATATTTAGGAACCACAGATTCCCAATCAATAGTCAAAGCATTCGCTTCTACGATATTTGCATAACTTTTCAAAGGCAAAAAGTTCAAATCTTTCTGTATGATATTTGCGGTCTCTTTCAACATTTGATGTTCCGCAATCCACAAAGCAGTCTTTGCGACAACAACCGCAAAGTCATTGATTTCAATGCCATAAAATTGGTTGATGCTTACGTAAATCGCATTATCAAATACATCAAGCATTATTTTGTTATTAAACCGCATTTTTAAGCATTCATTTTCCAGACGACGAAGACACAGATATGTTTCCGTCAAGAAATTGCCACTGCCACTAGCAGGGTCAAGAAATTTAAGAGAACCTAATTTCTTTTGAAATGCGATAATAGCATTTGTCTGTTCGGTCTTACTCCTAATCTTCTTGATGGCTTCAAATTCAAGTAGCAGGTCATTTAAGAATAAGGGGTCTATGACTTTATGGATGTTTTCAATGCTAGTGTAGTGCATTCCCCCTTCACGTCTTGTAACGGGGTTCAAGGTGCTTTCAAAGATTGCACCGAAAATTGTCGGGCTGATTTCCGACCAATCAAAATCATTAGATGCTTGCTTGACGAGTAAGTTCTTGATTTCGTCTGTTAATTGCGGTATGGTCGTATCTTTTTCTGTAAATAGTCCTCCATTCACATAAGGGAATGCTGCAAGGACTGGCTTCATATACTCGTCACGGTGTTCGGGCTTTTGGTCCAACACCTTAAACAGTTCCAATAAGGCTCCACGTAAATCGGACGCCTCATATTTAGACAAGTAATCCCCGAAACTAGACTTGCTCCCAAATACTCCCGCGTCCTCGGCATAAAGGCAAAAGACTATGCGAACACATAGCATATTTAGGCTTCTCAATGTCGCTGGGCTTGGATTGTCAGCGTCGTGATATTGGGCTTTTATCAAGTTGTATAAATTCCCAATAATATCACCTGCTTTTACGGATACTTCAAATTCTTTTTGCAAATGTATATTCTTGTCATTTACAAGGAATGACAGACGATAGTATTCCTTTTCAAGGTCCTTCAACCAGATTTCTTCGGGATCTTTATGAGGATTTTCCATATCGTAGATTAGGAACGACTTGAAATTGCAGGTAATGATCCATCGTGGATATTTGGAAAATCCCAACTCCATAGCATAGCGCTTTGCCTGTGAGAAGGGGTCTAGAAGCGAACCATCCGATTGCTTGGTGGGAGCTTTCAAATCCTTGTCAACGCTTTTCTGTTCTATAAGGACTTTCGTAGCAGAAATATATCCGTCTGCACGAGAAGAATGGTCTAGTTGTACATTGATTTCAAAATCTATGTAATTAGCAAAATCTTGAATTCCGAAAACATGACAGAGAAGATCACACCAAAACTTTTGACTTTCGCCAATTTCCTTGCCTTTATCTTTCCAATCATTAGCGAATTTCTTTGCAGCCAGTTGTTGTTCTCTTGGCGTCATCATATTTGGGGCATCCTTATCAGCGAGATAAGTCCCTATGCAAAGGAAAGACTCTATCAATTTTTTGAAAACAAAAAAAGGCGTGGAGTCGTTCTTGCGTGCTTACCGCAACTGAGGGCTACCACACCCTACCAATCAATAAGCACAAACGACCCACGCCCCAGATGGGACGTGAGTGTTCGTCTTACTCTCGATTGGTTTGAAAGTGGTAGTTTCAGTTGCGAGAATAAGAGACGAATCTCAAAAAATCCGGTCGCTCCGAACCATTCGGTACGGGGCTATGTCAATTGCAATATAGATTATTAGAAATGCAAAAAATGTAGAAAATTCCAAAAATCTCTTGACATCCACCCTTGTAGTGTTTATATTTAGTGCACAAGTGTGTAGAAGTTTTGGTAAGAGATTGCCACGCTTCGCTCGCAATGACAAACAAGCAAAGCCCCGCCTTTTTTTGCTTGTAGGCGGATTGGAGTAGAAGATGAATAACGAAAACACGTTTTCGATTTTAATGCGCAATGTGGCAGACCGAATTGCATCCGTTCGAAATCATAAAATCATTTTGGATGCCGATGTCGCTTTGTTATATGGTGTAGAGACAAAGCGAATCAATGAGGCGGTCAGGAACAATCCTGACAAGTTTCCCTCGACATATATGTTCCAGTTGTCAAAGGACGAAGTTGAAATTTTGCGGACGAAAATTTCGTCCACAAATTATTCGGCCAAAAGCAGATCTTTACCCTACGCTTTCACAGAAAAAGGCCTCTATATGCTTGCGACAATCTTAAAAAGCAAGACGGCGATTAACACAACTTTCGCCATCATCGAGACTTTTGCGGCTGTTCGAGAACTCAAGAGAGAACTTGTGGAGTTGCATAAAGAAGGCGACAAGGAGGAAAAGCATTCGAAAATGCAGCATTTCGGAGAGATTCTCACAAACATCGTTATGCCGGATTTAGAAACAACGGAAACAGAATCCTCGCTGGAACTGAACTTTATCATAGGCAAGATAAAACATTCCGTAAAGCGTGTTAAGCGATAGATGAAAAACGGCGCAATCAGTAAGGACGACGGAACAACTTTTGAAATCCTTGCGGAACGGGTAAAAGACGTCCATGATGCGACAGTGTCTCGCAAATTCGAAACGCCGCCGGAATTGCTTGTCACTCGGCTTTCTTTCTCGCACATTAAAGAAATAATGCCTATCAAAGAAAAATGGTCCAGTATGTATTAAATGGCATGGACGAAAGAGTTCCAAGCCCCTAGTTAAAGGAGTCCGTGTTACTTGATGCACTCAAGCGCACTCTACATAGATCAAATCAATTCGGCCCTTGATAACGCGGGCCATTTTGATTTTCCAGCCGTTCGATTCCAAGAAGGCCTTGTATTCTTTTTCGGTCCATTCGTGTGCGAAGCGGATGCCGACAAGGCTCAGGAATTTTTGCCACAGGTTCTTCTTGCCGCCTTCGCGGAAAAAGAAGTTCGGGGCAATCAGCAATCCATCATCCTTTAAGACTCGGCGAATTTCTTCAAGCGCCTTTTCCGGATTCGGAATAATATGGAGCGCATTCGCTATCACGACAACGTCAAAGGAATTGTCCGCAAAGCGTAATGAAGTCGCGTCTGCAACTTCGAAACTCAGGTTGTCAGAATTCTTCGCCTTGAGTGCGGTTTCAATCATCTTCGGCGCAAAATCAGTTGCCATCACGGACTTTGCAGCAGGCGCAATATGCCGCGCAATCATCCCGGGGCCCGTCGCCAGTTCAAGAACATCTTTGCCCTTGGCGACTTCGGCAATCCGCGCATACAGAAAGTCATAGATATTCTTCTGCGAGCGCATCGAGAATTCATAAACCGGTGCAAAAATGTCCCATACATTCATAATAGACCCCACTAGGGAGCAATATAGTTATATGCAACGACAGCATTTCTGCGCGCTACCGCATCGTCAAGGAATTCGAACATGGTGCGGTAAGCGAAATCGCGAACGCCCTTACGGGAAAGGAATACGTCGTGCATTCCGTCTTCAACAGTCACTGTCGTCACATCAGGCCCTAGCTTGGGAGCCCATTTTTCCAGGAGATTCACATCGAGCAAGCAGTCGCAGCGCATGTAGTCTTCGTCCCATTTAACGTTGTTGACCGTGCATCCGCTACGCATCATAAGTATGGGAGACTTGATTTGCATTCCGTTATGAATCCACTTGATTCCCCTTGTCGTCGCGCGAAGGAAACCGAAGTATTGTTGCGGCCATTCGGCGCTCTTTAATTCCGTGTTGAATTCCCATTCGCCTCTTTCGGTCTTCAAAAGAGACTTGTTGTACTTGGGAGATTCTTGTTTTGGAGCCGGCGCGTCGGGCATGAGGAGCGCAACGTCCGAAAGAACGGGGAATGCCACATTACGGACAAACCAGCTGTTTTTGTAGTCGAGGAAGGGACTGTTCAAGACAAACGCCGCAAAATCTTCGCTATTGCGTTCGTTCAAGTAATTCGGCGTAATCAAGCCTCCATTGGAATGCGCGATAATGACAAACGGCAGATTGCTCGAAATGGAATTCCCTGCAATTTTCTTGCTGAGCGCTACGGCAGCATCCAATTCGGCGTAGTATTCCTTGACGCTGCGCATATCAGAACGCGGTTCCCCAGCGCGGTACGAACGGCCATTGTAATGCAGGTCTATCGCAAAGAAAGCGAACCCGGCAGAATCGGACTTTTCGGCCAATTCTTCTTGGAAAAAGTAATCGTTGTATCCGTGCACGTACAAGATAATTCCACGCGGGCTAGAAGTCGTCGCAACCGCACGCGGTGAACTCCCGAAGGGATATTCGATTAACGTCGAATGGAAAACCTTGTCGTAGGGTTTCACTTCAATCGGGTAAACCGCATAAGGCGCACCAAGTTCCGGATCCACCGACTTTTGCGGCAGGGAATTATCAACAAGGGTCTGCAAAGCCGATGTCGTAAGGGGTTTACTGTAGGCCTCATCACGTTTCTTTTCTTTGCAGGCAGCAAGGCATGCGTTAGCTGATGTGGCAGAAATTAATACGGCTAAAGCCGAGGCAGCGATTATTTTTAATTTGTTCATGCCAGAACAATAATAAAGCGGGCAAATCCATTCTACTCCAATTAGGCCAAACGAAATCCGTAGGGATTATTCACTCAAGACATTTTGATGACAAGGCGAATTTTATTTTTTTTATAATATTCCCATTCGTCTTCCGCATAGCATTAGAAAGTCCACGGAAATACTTTAACGTAAAAGCAACCAACGAATCCCCTTCGGGGCGAAGGCTCGCAACACATTGCGAAAGCGCCGATACCGCGGAAAGTTTCATAGCTTGCAATATCCCGACAAGCAAGGCTCCTTCTGTTATGCCAAAAGAAAATACAGAATAAAGAACCTTGCCAGAGGGGACTAGAATATTTGCAAAGACAACGAAAAGCCACATAACAAGATGCGGAGTAAGCAGAATTTTTCGCCCCGAAACTCTTTGAGCGATTACTGAAGCGACAAGGCACACCCCTAGGATTTTCAAGTCATCCAGCATCAAGATAAACACAGCAGCAATTGTTATTACGACAGCAGTTGTAACCACAAAGGATTTTTTATGAAGGCAAATTTTCGATGCATTTTCACTCAACGCCGGAGCATCTTGAGGAATATGCAAATGAAGCGCCATAAAGGCCGTAAGGATTCCCGCAAAAAGCGAAAAAAGAACCATAGGGCCAAGCAATGCATACGTACCCTCACCCAGATAAAGGCTCGCCAAGGCTATTTGCACGACAGAACTTGCCGAAGCACCCGCTATCGAAATTCCATAAAGAGAAATAAATCTTATTTTCCCTGAATTTTTCCAGCTAAAGAGGTGATAAAGAGTATACATGACAATCGCTGAACTCACAGACTGCCCCAACGAAAGCAAGAAAAACGGAGTAAGTAACGTCCCCGCCATAAGGGATGCCGCAAAAGCCTTTATCACCGAAAGCAATATGTAAGAAGGGAATGGCAGCGTGAAGGACAAAAGCATTACGACATTGCCTAGCCCAAGCCTAAAAAAGGGAAGCGTTCGTGGAAGGAACATCTCGGCATACGAGAAAAGCAGAGCCAATGCGCCCAGATAAGCGATATATTCTTTTTTGCGCATCCATGTCGAAGTCCGTTCATTGAGCGATGGCATCGTAACCCTCCGAATCTTCGACATGGACTATAACCTTGTTGGGGAGGCAAACTAGCGTTTTACCGAATCCTTGGCGAATGCAAGTTTTGTTCTTGCAAGGAGAACTTATAATGTGAGCTCGTCCACCCTTGATTTCTATAACCGTTTCACCAAGATGTCCTTTGACGCGATGGATTCCGTCTTCTTTTAAACTGAACTCATAAACACCGTCTTCAGCATGCACCGTAATCTTATCACCCGACACGCGCAGAGAATCTTGCATGACATAAATTGCACCAACGAGAATCAAGGCAAAAAGCAGATAATCTAAAGGTCTTGTCTCTTGAAAAATTTTTGTAAAAATCCATTTTGCACGCATCGACACCAAATATAAATTCTAAATTAAGATTTGTTTAGACCAGTCTAACTTATGAAATTATTTATTGCAAAAAAATACCTAACGTTCACATTAGCTGCGTTGTTTTTTATTTCTTGTTCCAAAGAAGAAACCGCAAAGCCGGCCCCCTCGCCATCGGAAAACGTAAAATCCTTTGAAGCCATGAACACCTTCATGACCATCAAAAGCTACGGCCCAAATGCCAGCGAGGCAAACGATTCCGCAGAAGTTCTTGTACAACAACTGGAATCATTACTTTCTACCACTAGGGATTCTAGTCATATTTACAAGCTGAACCACTCCGAAAGATATCCCGTGCAAGTCAATGCCAAGGTTAAGAAACTAGCCGATTTCTCCTTAGAAATGGCCAAAGAGACAGACGGAGCTTTAAATCCCGTACTCTATCCCATTGTACACGCCTGGGGGTTTACCACCGAGAATTACAGGCTTCCATCTGACAGCGAAATCCAAAATATTTTGCCCTTGACAGACTACAATCAAGTAAAAATTTCGGAAACCGGAATTTTCATGAAACCTGGAATGATGATGGATCTAGGAGCCGTCGGAAAAGGATATGCCGGCGACCAAATCATTGCCTTGTTAAAATCCAAGGGAATGACTTCGGCCATTCTGGATTTAGGCGGCAACGTCCAGACTCTCGGGTGCAAAAAAGACGGGAAAAAATGGAAAGTGGGTATCACCAATCCTTGGGACGGTCCCCCTATCGGAGGCATAGAAGTCTGCGACATGGCCGTTATTACCAGCGGAGGTTACGAAAGATTCTTTGAAAAGGAAGGAAATCGTTACATTCACATCTTTGACGGAAAAAAAGGAAAACCCGTAGAAAACGGTTTGTCGGCGGTTACAATTATCGCAAAAAGCGGCCTTTACGCCGATGCACTGAGCACCGCCCTATTTGTCATGGGAGAAGATGGCGCAATTGAATTTTGGAAAAAAAATCGTAACAAATTCCAGATGCTTTTGTTGCGCGAAAACAAAAGCGCCATTTACACTAAGGAACTTGAGTCTGTTATAAAATTTACCTATAACATAAACAATAGAATAGTCATCGACTAGTTATTTATTGGCGACAAAATTTTATCGCACATCAATTTTTCTAAATTAGCCTCATCTAACAATAACTTAGCCTAGTCTAACCACGACTGGCAGTCCAATGAGGTAAAAATGAGAAAAACAACCGCTATAAGAACGGCAGGATTATCCTGCGCGCTCGCATTCGGCCTGACCGCATGCGGTGACGATGTCACCAAGTACTACGATTCCGAAGGGAAGGAAATGTCAGTTATTGACACTCTTCTAGTAAAAGAAGTCATCACAGACTACGATACCATCGTGGTAACCGAGGTGGTTACTAAAAAAGATACCATTAAGGCAACCGATGTCATCACGAAAAAAGACACCATAAAAGTGAGCGACGCCATCACGAAAAAAGACACCGTGAAAGTGACCGATGTGATTACGAAAACGGACACTGTGAAAACAACCATTGTCATAAAGGACACTATCCGCGATACCATCAAGGTGGAAGTCATTCCCGAGATCCCGGAAGCAGACCTAGTCTATGGTACAGTAAATTTGACCTATGCTCAGTTCTACTATGGAGAAGTGAACAATGTGGATCCAGAATTGTACGCTACAACTGGAATTTACGACAAAGCAAGCATCCCCGATTCATTTGATGGTTATGACGCATTCACCAGCGCAACCACAAACAAATACAAGAATTTCGGCCAGCTCGACGCAGACGTTGGAGAAAAAACGACAGAATTGAAGGGAGTCAAGGCAGTAAATGTGGCCATCAGCAAAGCCCTTTACGACGAAGTGAAGAACAACGGATCCGAAAGCGACAATAGCGACTTGTACAAGCTCGTTTCCGCAATGACAGTCATCGAAGACGCTCCAGCCGAATACAAGGTTCTCAACTCCAACGGCGTATTGAGCAAAACCATCGGAAAGACTGTCACGCGAGCAGCCTCGCCTACAATTACATCCAATTCTAACTGGGGTAATTACATGGTTGTCATTCCCGGTATAGACATTACAGAAGCCAACACGAACAATTTACAAGGTATCGTATTGGAAACTGAAGATGGTGAAAAATACGGGCTTATCCACCTCGGAAATATTTGGATGGACGTCCGAGAATTCGCATTCAGCGTCACCGAATTCATGGGCGGACATGGTGCGCAGCCATACAAAGCGACCACAGATATCGCAGGTAAACGCATTTCCACAATCCACTACTTGCTCAAGGACACTCCCGACGTTGTCTTGTCTACGAGTCTCTATATCCCCGTACAGGTTCCCGTTACGGCAGCCGTCACCGAAGATAACGGCAGCATCACCTTCACGGCCGACGCTGCTATCGGCAATTACCGTTCTGCCAGCCTGAAGCTGGTCAGCTACTCCGTTGGTTCTGGCAGGAACGCCGTGACAACAAACATCGCTAATGGTAGTGCCTTAAGCACTCGCTCAACTAGCATTAAATTCCCGACAGACGGTCTCAAGGCTGGCAGTTATACATTCACATTCGAAGATGTCAACGGAATTGCCGCTACATGCAAGGTCAAGGTAACACTCGAACAGGACGGTGCACCAGTTGAAGACTTGTCCGGCATGCTCTATGGTACGGTCAACCTGACATACGCCCAGTTCTTCAATGGCGAAATCAACGATATTGCCGCAAACGAAACCGCGACAGCCGGAAACTACAATGCCACAAGTGTTGCCGCTTGGGTCGAAGAAGATTACGACGCATTCACCAGTGCGACAAAGAGCAAGTACACCTTCTACGGTCAGGTTGATGCAGAAGTCGGAGAAAACACATCTCAGTTGAAAGGCGTAAAGGCCGTGAATGTCGCCATCAGCAAGGCTCTTTATGCCGATGTGCAGAAGAAAATTGCAGCAGACGCCCAAGAAACCGATGGAAACGATCTCATCGCTTTGGTCAAGGCAGGCACATGGGGAACAGAAAAGCCCACAGAATACAAGGTCATCAACCCTGACGGATCCGTCAGCAAAACCCAGGGAGTAACCTATAGCAGAAAAGCATCCACTGAACCCACCATATCCACCTCATCCAACTGGGGTAATTACCTGGTTCAGGTGAATGGAATCGACATTGTCGAAGCCAACATGAAAAATCTGCAATCCATTATCCTTGAAACCGAAGATGGAGTAAAATACGGCCTTATTCACTTGGGCAACATCTTTAACAACGCTGGTGAGTTCGCATTCAGCGTAGCCGCCATGACGGAGCCTCACGGCAACCATGTCCCATACTTGTCGACTGAAGATATCGAGGGCAAACGCATCGTCAAAATCCTTTACATGCTGAAGGATGCTAACGACATAGAACTTTCAACTAGTATTTATGTACCGGTTCGCCTTGGCGTAAGCGCAAACGCCGAATCCGTTTCCGTGGGCGGTGAAATCACCTTTACGGTCGATGACGCGATTGCCAACTACACAAGCGCCAAGCTCAAGTTGGTGAGCTACACCGTGGGCTCCGGTAGAAATGCAAAAACAACTGCTATCGAAAATGGGGGCACGTTCAGTTCTAGGGCAAAGAGCATTAAATTCGACACCTCCGTGTTGACAGTCACCGAAGAAACCTCTTGCAAGTTCAACTTTACTGACGCCTCCGGAATCCTCTCTGGGACATCGGTAACAGTAGCTGTCAAGCCAGCATCTTCTGATGAATAACTTCTAAACTCCACCTACAAAAAGCCGTAAAGAGAAATCTTTGCGGCTTTTTGTATAGACAGAAAACCCGCCGCGGCATTCGCCGGGCGGGAGATCAACCCATCTTTCGCCTTAAAGGAGACACAGCCAAAAAAACGAAAGAGGAGATTTTATGGCAAAAAGTATTAGTTTTTAACTAGAAGCTGAAAACGGATTCAAGTCCAAAGGTAAGCCCTGTATCGTCGCCAGCGTCATCCCCGACAGGGATATCCACCATGGCAAAGCCTGTGACTTCAAGACCTTCCACCGGAGTGAAGTAAGCACGGACACCGACATCGAACGTCGAAACATCGTCATTCTTGTCAACGGTATTCGTGTGGTATTCCAGCGGGATTCCCAAGGCAAGCGCATCCATGACACTTACACCCGGTTCTGCGTAGGCAAAGAAGTATTCCGGAATTTCTTCGCCATGAACAGTCGGTTCGTCTTCGTCAAAGTAAGCGTAGAAGGCCGCACCTTTCACGTTCACCTTGCCTATTTCGAGCGAGGGTTCAGCCAAGAAAGCGTGCGTCGCCTTCGGAGAATCTTCACCGAGGTAATCCGAATGCAGGCCATAGACGGCATGCAGGCCGAAAGCACCGAACTTCAGATTCGCATCGAGACCGGCGTGCAGCTCATTGTGTTTCGCTTCCTGATAGGACTTGTAGTCCACATAGGGGCGCAGCACATGTTCGCCGAGACCGAGTTCGTAAGCAAGGTGGGCATCGTAAGCAACGCCTACACATTCCTCTTCATCTTCTTCTCCGGTGCAAACCTGGTTGTCGTTATCACCACGACCAAAGCCGAGGCCGACAATCAAGCCATTGTAATCGACTTCAACGCCGCGGATATCGTGTTCTGTCATGCCAGCCGCATTGTCAGCCGGATCGTCATAACCATAATAGTTCAGGAAAGCGCCTTCCGAGAAGGTCAAATCGCCGAACTTCACCGCAGCATTTTCGCCATGCGTATACTGGATAAATGCTCCATTGTAAATGGCAGTGGGGTCAGTCGTCTCGCCATCGGCTTCGAGCTGCACCGATGCAGACCACTTTTCATTAAACTGGACATCTACATTAAAGTCAAAGGTCGATGCGTAACTATGGCTCTGTTTATCGTCGTTCAACACATCACCTGTATAGGCATCAAATTCTACTTCGCCAGAGAATTTGACTTCGGGGCCCTTAGATTCCGCAGCAGCAGATTCCTGAGCAAGCGCGGGCATTGCGAGGATTGCAGCGGCAGCAAGGCCGAACAAAAGATTAGACGACAAACGGTTTTTCATGATTTACTCCTTTGACGGATTTCTGTTTTTTGTCGTTTTTGTAACACTCCGTCTACTGTTTTACAGTTCATGTCACAAAAACGGTCGGCATTCACTTTTTCACTCATGATGATGCAAAATGCATGCCAATTTTTGTTCATTACATTTATTAGTCTTGTCTAACTTAAACTTTTTAATTAAGGGCTGGCAGGTTTCGGGCCCACCAGCCCTATTCTTGATTCTAAAGCTTAGTCTTCGAAGCGTTTCTCCTTGTTAGCCTTCATGCCGAAGAGCTTGAGGAAGATTCCCGTGCCCACAAGAACGATGATGGCGGCGACAATCCACGTCACGTTTCCGCCAACAGGCACTTGGTAAAGGAGCACTGCAATGGCCCAAGCAAGCAGTGTCTGCACGGTTGCCATGAGGACAGCGAGGCCGAGGCCGATTTCACGGGCGACAACACCCATCGCGGCAAGGCACGGCACGTAAAGCAAGATAAAGATGAGGAATGCAAACACCTGCCAATTAAAGCCGTCCACCGGGTTCCCGTTCTTATCCGGATTGTGGAAGTAAGAGCGGAGGTTCGCGTAGATGTCGGCAGTTTCAGAAAGGTCGCCTTCTTCGAGAGCGCCCATTTCGTCTTCGGAGAGTTCCAGCCCTGCGGCAGCGAGCTTTGCGAACACGGCTTCGCGGGTCTTTTCATCCTCTTCTTCTTCGCCAAAGGTTTCGATGGCTGCATATTCTTCGCAGGTCAGCACCTTGGCGTCGGTAATCTTGTCAAGAGTTTCCTTCTTGAGTTCGGCGGCTTCCTGGCCTTCCAATTCGCCGGTGGTTCCGAGCGGGTCGGTGAGCGAGCCAAAGACTTCGGCGAGGTTAGCGGGAATCGAACCGAGGGCTTCGAGCACGGCACCCTTGATGTCGGGAGCGCCGCCTTCTTCCTCTTCTTCGGCGGGGCATTCGTCGATGCCTACGATAAGCGGCTTTTCTTCTGGAACGGTCACTTCGGCAGGCTCAGTGACCTTGTTCGTGTCAGTAGCAGCAGAGTCAGGAGCAGCAACAGCAGAATCTGTGGTAGCGGCAACTTCACTGGATCCTTCGCTAGCTTCGGGGCGTTGCAGGGTGTCCCCGCTAGAAGGGGTAGCGGATGCCGCGTCAGTGGCAGGAGCGAGGGGAAGGCGTTCCCCTTCCGGTTTCGCAACATCTCTCTCGTCTCTCGTCTGCAGCGAGCTTGCGAGCGTTCTCTCGTCTTCGTTCTCCCCCACCATCGAATACAGCGAGTTCATGGTACCGATAACGGCTTCCTTGGCCAAAAGGCCCGTGAACAGAGACACAGAGGCCGGCCAGTTTTCCTTTTCGACACCGAACGGTTCGAACACCGGCGTAATGGCCTTACCGATTACAGAGAGCAAGCTGTTTTCGGAATCCCCGTTACCGGCAGTGAATTCATTAGCAGTGGAAATCTTGGATTCATCAACCGCGAATCCTTCGGGGAGAGCGACATTTTCAGCTTCGCCTTCCTCATTTTCCTTGACCATCTGGTAGCCATCTTCAGACTTGACGATTTCAGTCTCGGTACCGTTCACATCGACATACATCTTTTCCACGATGCCGAAACTGTTGAGGAAGCCGAGAACAGCAACCGCAAGCGTAATCACCTTACCGGCACGCCAGATGTAGTCACGCAGACGCTGCCAGCAGTGGATCATCAGGGACTTGACCTTGGGCAAATGATACGGCGGAAGTTCCATCACAAAGTTAGAGGCCTGGCCCTGGAACAGGGACTTCTTCAAGAAGAGGCCGTAGGCAACGGCGAACAGCACGCCGGCGAGGTAAAGTAGGAACACGACCGTGCCCGCCATCTTGCCAAAGAATGCCGCCGCGAACAGCGCATACACCGGGAGGCGAGCGCCGCAGCTCATGAACGGCACCAGGAAGATGGTGAGGAAGCGTTCACGCTTGGATTCCAGCACGCGGGAACCCATAATGCCCGGCACGCCGCAACCGAAGCCCACCATCATCGGCACGAAGGCGCGACCCGGGAGCCCGAGGAATCTCATGAAACGGTCAGCAACGAAGGCCGCGCGGGCCATGTAACCCGAGTCTTCGAGGAACGAAAGGCACAGGAACATGAAGAAGATGACCGGGATAAAGGTCGAAACCGTCTGGATACCGGCACCGATACCGTCAGCGAGAATAGCAGACACAAAGCCCGGCGCATGGAGGACATCCGTAAGCACGTAGCCGAGGCCATCCACGAAAATCGCACCGAACAACACATCAAAGAAATCAATGAATGCAGAACCGATGGTGACCGCAATCCAGAACACCAGATACATGATGACCAGGAAAATCGGGAGAGCGGCCCAACGGTTCAAAAGTACGGCGTCAAGCTTGTCCGAGAAAGTTTTCTTGGCACGCTTCTCCACAACAGCCTTCCCCGCCACTTCGTGCGCAATGGAATAGCGGTTTTCGGCCATCGCGAACTCCGGCTCTTCGCCCAGGATCTTCACGACATCGGCCTTATGAAGCGTTACGCCCGCTTCGGCAAACTTGTCCGCATAACTCTTCTGGTTGCCCAAGTACATGAGCGAAACCCAACGGGCATCCGTCGCCAAGAGTTCTGCAACCGGAGCCACCTTCGGCTCCAAGACCTTCACAGCCTCTTCAACCTTATCGGCATAGGCAATCTGCTTCGGGACCGGCATCGGGCTTGCTAGCACATGGCCCATCTGGCTGATAAAGTTGGTGACGCTCTTTTCGCTCACGGCAGAAAGCGGAATACACGGTACGCCGTAGAAATCAGAAAGTTCGTCGAGATCCAGCTGGATTCCGCGATTTTCGGCGATGTCCATCATGTTGACGGCAATCACCATCGGAATCTTCATGTCGGCCAGCTGGCTCGTGAGGAACAGGTTACGTTCGAGGTTCGTTGCATCGACAATGTTGATGATCAGGCTTGCTTCGCGGCTGAGCAGGTAGTCGACAGCGGCGCGTTCGTCTTCGGCATTTGCAAACAGGGCGTAAGTACCCGGCAGGTCCACCAGGCGGATCTGGCGGTCGCCCAGTTCAAAGTAGCCTTCCTTCTTTTCGACAGTCACGCCGGGCCAGTTACCCACATGCTGGCGGGCACCCGTAAGCGCGTTAAAGAGAGCAGTCTTACCGCAGTTCGGGTTACCGGCAATTGCAATCGTCAAAAGTTTTCTTGCGGCCATTATACCCTCCTCAGCTTAAGAACGTTTGCTTCTTCCTTGCGCAGCGAAAGCCTGTACGAAAGTACTGCCACCTCGATCGGGTCGCCGAGAGGGGCCGCCTGCAAGACTTCGATCTGGACGCCACGCACAAGCCCCATCGAAAGGAGCTTGGACTTGTAGGCGGAATCGCCTTCGTTATAGCCGACGATTTCCACCTTGTCGCCCTTCTTGAGTTCCGAGAACTTGGGCTCGGTACTCCACTTTTTTGTATGCGACTTACCGCCGCAACCACAATTACAGCTCATATTATCCTCATATAACAAGACAGCGCCTGAGCAGCGCTTTCCAGTTTACTTTGTGTTTTTGACAACCTTCGTTTTTTTCGCCGGAGAAATCGCATCTGCCGGCTTCATAAAATCTTCAATTTTTCCGAGCGTTTCCGCCGATAAGATATGTTCCATGCAGCAGGCGTCCTTGTCGGCAATCGCCTCGGACACGCCAAGCTTGATCAGGAACCCCTTCAGGAGAATGTGACGGTTCAGAATCATGGCCGCAACGCGCTGCCCTTCTTCGGTGAGTTCCACGCCGCTGTAAGGTTCCTGCCTTACAAGGCCCATTTTCTTGAGTTCGACCATGGCCTTTGCAACCGACGGCATCTTCACCGAAAGGGCCGCAGCAATGTCCTTAACGCGGGCAAGTCCATTCGCGAGGCGCAGCATGTGCACCATTTCCAAATAGTCTTCCAGACTCTGAGTCAGTTTTGTATGGTCCATTTTAACCAGCCTTTATTAGACACAACTAATATAGTTTAACAAAACTAATTAGGCAAGGCTAAAATTATTATAGAAAGCATATTTATTTAGAGAAATCTAACATTATAACCAAAAATTTACGAAATTTACGTAAATTTTCCCTTGTTTTTCTAGTTAGATTTATCTAACTTTCAGTTAGACAAGTCTAACTCAGAAAGTAGCCATAGTTTCAGACGCCGACTTGTTTGGTTGAATAAAGATCCATTCCCTCTTGTGTCTCTTTGGGAATAAATCGCGCCCCCGCTCAAGTAGCTCTGAGTAGGGGCGTTTTTTGACGACCACGGTTGTCACACTACCATTGTTGCATAAAAATGAAGCGAACACGAACAACACGACGTTATTTGTCGTGGTAATAATATATTTTATCTTCTAGAGGTTTAATATGGCAAACATTACCCGCGGAGAACGCACCGTTCAACTTTTTGCACTACTGATATCCAATCCAAGCAAAAGCTACACCATCAACGATTTGATGGCCGCATTGGAGATACCCGAAAAAGAACGCCGTAACGTACAGCGAGACATGAACTTCCTTGCTTCCATTAATGGAGGGGCCTATATCCGCGTGAGTGGCGACCGACGCGCCTTCCTTTATAAATCCGCAATTAAATCGGCAGACAACCTGTTGTTCCCGAATTTTGAAAACACCATGCTGCATTTCGTGTTCCTGCAGCGCATCGCGAACATGTATCCAGCGGCAAGCGAAACGGTTACGGACCTGCTTGAAAAAATCCAAAAAAGCCTACCGGCTAGTGAAAAGAAGTCTGTTGAACAACTTGCTGATGATCTGAACACCCGAATCCTTTTTGCGGGAACTCCGCCCACATTCGAGGAAGATTCCAGCGAAAAACTCAAAACCATCCTGCGGGCAATTCACGAACGTCGCAAAATCAGCGTTTCCTCTGTCAGTGATACCGGAAATAAACCGCATATGCGCATTCCGTTGATGGTCATTATTTACCAGAACGAAATCTATATCGGATGCGAGTCCCAAACACACCCCGGCGACACCTACACACTCAAGTTCCGCCGCATTAAAAGTGTTGAGCTCACCAAGGAAACATTCCAAGACAACCCAAAGACCCTTGAAAAATTACGCAAACGCATTCAACTCGGTTCCGCAATTTTTGGTCCGCAGGACCCGAAAGCCGAAGATATCGAAATCGTATTCCGAGGTGACGCACAGTATTATCTTGAAGAAAAGCCCTTCCAACGTTCCATGAAAGTGAAAAAAATGCAAAACGGACAGTTACTCGTCACCATGAAAGCACTCAACGACGAGCTTCTGTTCCGCTGGGTACTTGGCTATGCCGACAGCGCCGAAGTGATCAAGCCAATTTCACTCCGCAACAAGCTTCGCGAATTCTCGTATTTCCTAGAAAGCACATACCGCAAAAGCCCCTGGCAGTAAACGATTACAATCGCAAAAAAATGAGTAAAGTGGCTTTCCAGCCACTTTTTTTTATAAAAATTAGATTCATTTACGTCATTAATTGTCGCAGTAAAAATCTATTTTGATGATAAATCAAAATAAGGAGTCATCATGACCAACAAAAAAGCAAAAAACATAGGCAGCCAGGTTTACGAAGGCAACTCCCTAATGAACCTGCTTCATGACTTTTGGGAAAGCGGAAACGGGGAACACCTTGTAGCGCTTCCATCGCTGAACGATAACGTCCCGGGACTTTTTGACAATTATAGGCCGTTCATTGAAGACGAAGATGACGATGACCCCGACGATCCCGATTCGTTAGAAATGAGCCGAATCGAGGAAGGCTCTAAAATCCGAATTTTGACGGATGTCCTCAACAAGCCAGATTGGCGCACACTTTGGGACTTTCTGCAGTATCCCGAAATCGAAATTCGCCATGTCCAAAACCTAGATATGCTCCTGTTCGTCCACCTTGGAGAAAAGCGGGCTTTCAGCATCGTCAGCTCAACGCGTTGCAACGGTTCATACGATGATTTCGAGGACAAATCTATTGCAATAGAAACTACGGATTACAAGACTTTCCAGAATCTGTTCGATGAACTTTGGGAAGATGCCGAACCGATTACGAGTGAAAAAATCGAACATTTTAACGAGCTTAGGAGCGACGAGAGAGAAGATTCCGACAAGGAACTCCTGCAACACACCTATTTCCTTTTTCCAGAAGGAAAAAAGAATGATTATGAACTACGGGAGGAACGGAACAAAAACGCGATAAGCCGCAGCGCCTTCAGTGGCGAAATAGAGAGTGGTGGGTTTGGCTCCTATTGCCTCGCCTACATCATGGGCATCAAGATTCCCAAAGATGCAGAACAAATCGTCATCTGCCACATAGACGAAGAAACGAATCGCATCAAGTACGACCAAACCTTCCGAGTTTTCGGAAACAATCCCATCCGCGAAACAGACGAAACCCTTGATTACTATTACCCGGAGCGAGGCTTTTCCATTGTTCAAGGGTGGGACGATGATTCATCCGCAGTGGACACCTACCCTCGCCCCAAACGCTACTACAGCAAGAATATCTATATGACCATGGAGGTATTCGATTTCCATTTTGACAACAATACCAAGAAAATCGAAAATGCGCTATGCAAGAAATTTCAGACGGATGCTATGTTTGCCGATTCACTCAAGAAAACATGTTTCATAAAATGGAGCGAGGTCATATTCTAACGAGAACCATACTCGATAAAAAACAAGGAACTCCAAAATGAACACGATTCTTCTATATGAAAACGGAGAGCTAAATGAAACTTTTTATATCAGGTTCAAAATCGATTTCAGCGTTACCCGAAGAAGTCAAGTCGCTACTTGACAGTTACATTGTCACTGGAGCGGAAATTCTCGTGGGTGACTGCTACGGCGTTGACGCAGCAGTGCAAAAGTATTTGGAGTTAAAAGGATACCACAACGTGACCATTTATTGCAGCGGTGAAACGCCAAGGAACAATTTTGTTACGGGAGCAAAAGTACGTTCTTGCGCAGAAGCCGCCAAAGGCCCTACAGGCAGCGCGTTCCATTACGTCAAAGATATCCAGATGGCGCAAGACTGCGACCAGGCGCTTATGATCTGGGATGGTAAAAGCAAAGGCACCGCTGAAAATATTCGAAGAATAACGGAAATGGAGAAGCCAAACAAAGTGATTAGCAAGTGAGCAATATAAAGGACTCACAGAAAAATGGAATATAGACGGGCCGAATCCGCCTATAAATCCGCCTATAAATCCGTCTATAAACCTGCCTATAAATCTGCCTATAAACCTGCCTATAAATGGCACTCAAAAAACATTACTGAAATTATTGCGAGCAAAAAATTCCTGCACCTACGATGAGTTGGCTTCAAAAACCAAGAAAACAAGAGAAACCGTTCGTGAGAATCTCAAAAAACTTCAAGAACTCGGCCTAATCCGCAGACTTGGCGCCCGCAAGAATGGACATTGGGAAGTGTTGGAGCGTTGAAGTTTCCAATTGTGCTAGAAGTGAAGAAAAAGCCCCTTTATCATCTAAATCTAAACAATATATTTTTACTGAGATATTCAAGTTATTACACTTGCTTTTAAATTCTTCTATCTTCTCCCCATTCATATCTTTATTTTTTGGATATACAAGCCAAATATTTGAACAATCGTATTTATGGCCATAGGCAAACATCTGATACATATCTTGCTGAGAAATACCGTAATTTAGAGAATAGTCATTTACTAGCCGCTTCCATTTTGTATCTAAAATGATATTAACATCGTCTTTCTTTTTCATTACGATGTCTGGGCGCATCCGAAATTTATTTGATGGTGATTCAAATAAATATTTTGCACCATATTGTGAATGAACACTCCATTCGCTCCAATAATCATCAGTTGTCTCTTTGATGACCGCTTTACGCAACATTTTTGCGACATACGCTTCAAAGACTTTTTCCATCGGAAAAAGAATTGACCTTACAGAAGTGTTGCCAGAGAATGTGGAGAAACTTTTATTTTGAAGAAAGACTCGTGCCCATGCCATTAGGTTTTCATATTCAGTCGTATTTCGATTCTTTATCACTTTTGAAAAATCTGCTTCATAATTGACAGATGCATCAACCTGTTCAAAGAACATCAGTTGCCTTCGAATTACTGCAAGATTGGAATCACTATTTGATTTTTTATTGAGATATAGTAAAGTTGATTTGACAAGCCTGTTTTCCGGACGATTTAATTGAAATTCATCATATTCTACGTAAAAACGCTCTTGGTGAACAAGATTTTCTCTTATATTCTGCGAAACAAGTAGTTTTCCTTTAAACGTTTTAGAATTTTCTTCTACATGGACATAACCTGATTTTAAGCCAACACGAGTTAACTTCTGTACATCGTTCAAAAACATTTGGATAAAAATTTCAAACAATGACATCTTAGATGTATTCAAATTCGCAAATTCTGAAATTTTGAACTGATTTTCATCCATGCATTGAAGCATCTTCAGAAAAATTTTTCGAGTTAAATCATAACCAGAATCACTTTGTCCCAACTCAACTTTAGGCAAAATTTCTATACGAAAACCATCTGGCAGTTCAATAACTCCAACATAATTTTGAACCTTGATGGCTTCTTTGCCATTTTTGGGTATAAGTTTGAAAAAATCTGGAGCACATTCTTTTTTTGAATCATCACTAGCCTTTAAAACAAAATCTCGAAGCAATTTAAATTGACTATTAGAGATTTGCCCTTCAGCATCTCCCTGCTCAATGATTTCAAACTCTTTTTTTATCAGAGTTTTCATCAAATGATACCTTTATAGTAATCCGGTTCATCAAAA
The DNA here is from genome assembly GCA_016285835.1 of Fibrobacter sp. Classification (GTDB taxonomy): domain Bacteria; phylum Fibrobacterota; class Fibrobacteria; order Fibrobacterales; family Fibrobacteraceae; genus Fibrobacter. The sequence goes on along the minus strand of JAEERM010000003.1, from coordinate 52,124 downwards.
TCTTCTGCTTCTTGATTTATCCGATATATATATTTTTCTGTATTCAAATACTCAGCATCATTACTCTTCTTGAAAAGTCCCTCTCGTGGACGAGCCCTTGTTATAAATTGATATTTTTCTTCTTTTTCGTCATCGCCTAACACAATGCGAATCTTTTCGTAATCGTCATAGAAATATTCTTGTAGTAGAGGGATAACCTTGTTTTTAAAGACCGAAGACAGTTTTTTAAGCGAATCCACCCCGATAAAGAATGCATGTCCAATAGTATGTTCTCTGTCATAGAGATATTCAATACGCTCATTTATGGTTTCTAACATTTTGCAAATGTCAACACCAATATCATTCCCTTTATAATTTTTTAGGACACTCGTATCCGGCATCATTTCAACAAAATTAAACCTACGACGAAGAGCTGAATCCATCATTGCAATGGAACGATCCGCAGTATTCATTGTTCCTAGAATATAAACATTATTTGGAACTCCGAATTCGTCTCCAGAACAAGGAAGCGTGACTTTCATGCTTTCCTTTTCTCCCAAACGTTTAGAAGGCTCGATAAGCGTTATTAGCTCACCAAAAATTTTGCTGATATTACCACGGTTGATTTCATCTATGATAAAAACATACTTTTGGTTTTCATTGGTTCTGATTTCCTTTTTCCTAGTAATTTTAGGCAAATTACAATGTTCTATCATATATTCGACAATACGTCTCCGATACGAATCTAGTGTTCCACTTGGGACGCCAAGTTGCCCTTCATAAACATTGCGTATTTGTTTTTTATTAAAATATCGATGAGAGCCGCCATAAAGACCAGTTTTAGTTTCATTATGACCAACAGAAAAAAATTTTCCATTTTTTAATTTAACTTGTATTTTTTCCGTATCAGATTGATCAATCTTATCTAACAAAGATTTCCAGCTTTTATCAAAATCATCCTGACTTTCTGAATCTTTGACACTGTTAATAAATTTGCTTTTCGCCCTATCACAAAAATCCTTAAAGATTCCTGGCCGCAGATAGTAGTCAAGACCTGTAGTTTCTTCATTTGCATTATCATTAGCAACCCGAGGCCTAATCCCTTCAATAAAATCCTCATAACCATATGACTGATGGAAAGTCACAAATTCTATACATCCTTTATCTTTAAGAGCTTCATATCGTTGCTTTACGAATTTATACCCCGTTTCTTCCTGCATTTCTCTTTTTATATCTTCAACATTTTTATCCTCGCAAATAGCAACGGCATAAGCCATGGTGTTGAATGTTTTGCCTGTTCCTGGAGGGCCATAAAGAATGGTATTCAATGCAATTTCTTTTTCGTTTATTTCTGACGCACTCATGTTTTCCTCCGCATTGTTACTGTTCTCCGAAAGAATCTCACCTTTACTCTTTTGAATTAATTCTAAAATTTTTGACCCATGCAGTTTTTCAAACTCAAGCATTCCATCAACGGCATCATCAACAAGTTTTTCACTTGAAAGAGGGATTCTTTTGTAATCAATAGTTGTTTTGTTTCCAAAAAAAGATGACTTAAAAGACTTCTCTTTTTCAACTAAATTTTTAAACTCAATTTGATTCGAAAATTTGCTCTCACAGTGAAAACAAATTTGCATATTTCCTTTACCATCTTCTCGGAATTCATAATGACATGCTGAATCACGCCAATCATTCGAATTGGCGTTCACAGGTTTATATTGCAAGAATCCATCCTTTAATTTGATACACTCAAGATGTCCCTCACTTTGAGCGTCCATCGCTACTTGAATCCTTTTTAAAAGGGTTTTGTCGTTGACATCAGAATCATCTGTCAAAGGTTCCTCCATATAGTCTTTCATCAATTTAATGGCTGAAAGCGCCGTGTCTAAATCATTTTTTATTTCTTTGCCTAATTTTTTATAAGCAGGAAAAGTTACGGAGAAACCACGGATTCCGTCGTCATTGTCACTCATGAAACCGCGCACTTGTTTTTCATAGTGGTGATACCAAACATCCACCCCCAAAAAATTTTGAAATTCCCTTGAATGCCCTTCTAGGATATTGAGTTTTTTTTCTATATTTTCGTAATTTTTTTCCTTTTCCTCTTCTTCCCAAAAACGCAGAAAGACATTTAACTTGTTGCTCTCATAGTCAACACTCACACCGACATATGTGCCTGTTAATAATCCATTTTTGTTGGAATTAAAGAAATATCCCTGTGTTTTACCAGCAATCTTATCACCTTTGAGAAAGGAAAATTTCTTTTTAGCCTCTTCTAGATAACCGTTTAGGAAGGCTATTATTTCTTCTTCTAAATTGACATTCATGTGCTCTCCCTTTATTTTTCAAGAACAATATAAATATATATCCTTTTTTAGAAAAACTCCGTTTTGGTTTAAAAAAACTTAATTACCTCTTTTTTTCAAGAAATAGATGCACATTCTGCGTTAGGGACAGTTACCCGAAGGGACGAGACTTGCGTTAGCAAGGCTCGGTGAGTGCGCCGTTAGCGGCGTGCGAGTATGGCCCGACCCGGCCAGATCCTTCGACTTCGTTGCACTTCGCTCAGGATGACACATCGGTTTGGCCGGGGAACGCCCATAAGGACAGTTTTCACTACGGTTCTAGTTTGTTGTAATTAGGGATGGGCAAATCGTAGGGCAGGATGCGGCTGTCGTCATCGCCTTGGACTTCGTTGTTGAATGCCCCGATGACGCTCATCCAGTTGTTCGTGCACTTGTCGCTAAATATGCTCCTGCATTTTGTTCTCAGGAACTTCATGAGCATCTTTTTCTCGTTATCGTCCAGGAACCAGACGGATTTGTTGTACGAGGAGCTCAGTTCGTATTTGGGTTCTAGAAAGGAGATGCGCGCGCACTTGGTCGCGAGTCCTCGGTTCCAATGGTTGTACAGCGTGAAATAAGGCTTTTTGCCGGGGCCGATGTCGATGACGGCGCGAAGGTCTATATTCAGCGTTTTGCTCCACGCCCCGTTACAGGACATCATGTTGAATTCAGAAAGCTGCAATTTGCCATCGGGCAAATAGACATTGATTTGCCGTTCAGATTCATATTCCAAATCGTCATTGACGGGCAGGAACATGATGGAAAAACTATAGACCGGGCAATAGAAATTTCCACTCTCGACATAATCTCGCAGAACTTTTTTGGCGGTGCGTAGCGACGTGAAAATCCCAAGGTCGTGGTTGACGGTGTCATAGCCCAGCCCATTCGGCAGTATCGTTGCCGCCAGCTGATAAATGTATCGTCTTCTCATAGTACCTCGCTTTTGTTTAAAATCTCAACGTATAGCATACTTCAAATTGTTCCGGTTTCATGCGGACAACGTCGCGGAAGGTATAGAGGCTCGCATCGCTGTCGTATAGCAACGCATCGAGTTCCCAGGTGACACCGCTGTTTACGAATCGATCAATGAGTTGCATTTCTTTCCAGGCAGGAACGTTGTAGGCCTTGTGGCGTTCGTGTTGATCCTCGTTCGTGCTCAAGCAAATGTTGATGGATTCCCAGTTCGCGTACCAGAAGAGCAAATCGCTGATGTATTCGTGTTCGCCAGGTATGTCCCAGTCGTTCGCAGGACAGATTTCCGATTCAAGTTCATATTCCCTGTACCACTTGTGCTTTTGTGCGATGAGTGCAGCGAGGTCCTTCTTGGTCGCCTCGTAGGTGCGGGCAATACTCCGGTGCAGTTCCCTGAAACGCTGGTCAAGCGCGATGAGCTTTTTCATGTTCGTGTAGGTCCAGCGGAATTCTTTATTCATTTTTTCGTGACGATCGTTCAAGAATTCAATGTGGATTCTGGTTTCGAAGAGTTCCCGCTCAAGCCTTTTTTTGGGCATTTCTTTTTTCCACTTCTCAACACAGCCACGCTTGCGACCGTTGTCAAAGTCGCGGTAGAAATTCCGGAGAATATCCCACCGAGGTACACGTGAAAGGTCCTTTGTCATTATGGCTCCAATTTGGTATAGTCAGGGATGGGGGTGTCATAAGGTAAAATTCGGTCGGTTTCGTCACCTCGAATTATGTTGTTGAAGGTCCTAATAACACTTTGCCAGTTATTTGAAGGTTCATCATCAGAAGCAAAGGGCCTTTTTATATTCAGAAACTCCATAAGCTTTTTCTTCTCACTTTCGTTAAGGAACCAAACGGATTTACTGTACGAGGAGCTTAATTCGTATTCGGGTTCCAGAAAAGAGATGCGGGCGCACTTGGTCGCAAGTCTGCGTCGCCAGTTGTTATACAGCGTGAAGTAGGATTTTTTATTCGAGCTGATGTCAATGGAGATGCGGGCGCAAAGATTCAATCGCTTGTTTATGGCTCCACCGCAACGTAACAAATTGAATTCTGAAATCTGCAATCTGCCATCGGGCGAATAGATGTTGATTTGTAGCATTGAATCATAATCTAATTCTTCACTTATAGGTAAACATTTGACGGCGAAGCAATAAAGTGGATAGAAAAATTTTCCGTTTTTAAGGTAATCTCGCAAAAAATTTTCAGCGACGCTCAGGGAGCGAAAAACACCTAAATCGTGTTCTACAGTTTCTCGCTTTGGGCTGTTTAAGATTAAGGTCTCTGTCAACTGGTATACGTATCGATTGCTCATATAACACCTCGATTTGCTCATTTCTGCGTTCTTTGAAAAATAGATTATTACTGCGACAAATAATGTCGCAAACAAAACATCAGAGAAAAACGCAAAAAAGGTGGTATTAACACCACCTTTTTGACGAGATTTTATAGATTTCGAGGCTATTTCCGCTTCAACGGCGTCATGCTCTTGGCGCAAATCGCCATGGTCGAGAGGTTGTGCAACAGGGCCGAGGTCGAGGGGGCAAGTATTCCGAAGAAACCTGCGGCCAGAAGCGACGTGTTGAAGGCGACGATAAAGCGGTAATTCGCCTGGATACGTTCCATAAGCTGGACGCTCAATGTACGGAGTTCGGCGAGGTCGCGCAGGTCCTCGCTGCGGAGCGTCACGTCGGCGGTTTCGCGGGCAATGTCGCTCGCATCGCTCATGGCAACCGACACGTTCGCGGCGGCAAGAGCAGGAGCGTCATTGATACCATCCCCCACCATGATTACTCGGCGGCCTTCAGCCTTCATCTTTTCCACATAGCGATGCTTGTCTTCGGGCAGCACCTGAGCAAAGAAGGTATCGATGCCTAAAAGTTGAGCGGTACGTTCCGCCGCCTTCTGGCTGTCGCCGGTAATCATCGCCACATGCTTGATTCCACGTTCACGGAGCATGCGGATAGCTTCTGCTGCTTCGTCTCGCGGAGGATCGCTAATGCAAAGCACACCCGCAAGGTTCCCGCCAATGGCAAGGTAAATCACGGATGCGGCTCCGGCGAGTTCGTCAATACGCTGTTGTTCCGTGTCGCCGACGGAAACGTGCTCGTCCTCGATAACAAAATGCTTGCTACCGATGACGGCACGTTCCCCGTTCAGTGTGGTCGCAATTCCATGCGCCACGATGTACTGAACGTCGGCGTGCTCTTCTTCGTGATCGATTTCCCTGTCGAGAGCCCCGCGCACAATGGCACGAGCCATACTGTGCGGGAAATGTTCCTCGATACAGGCCGCGATGCGAAGCACCTCCTCTTCGCTTCGGCCTTCAAAGGGAATGACACGTTCGAGCTTAGGTTCTGCTTTGGTGAGAGTCCCCGTCTTGTCAAAAATGATGGTGTCGGCAAGCGCAAATTCTTCCAGATACTTGCCGCCCTTCACGGTCATGTTGCGGTCGGCCGCTTCGCGGAGCGCCGAGATAACCGAAATCGGGGTTGAAAGCTTGATGGCGCAAGAATAGTCCACCATCAGAATCGAGACGGCCTTGGTGATGTTGCGCGTAAACAGGAGCGTGAGCCCGAATCCGATAAAGCTGAACGGCACGATACCATCGGCAAGGCGTTCGGCGCGGCTCTGGATAGAAGCCTTCAGGTCTTCGGAGCGGTCGATGAGTTCGATGATTTTTTGAATCTTGGTGTTGCCGCTCACGGCCCGCACAGAAACAACTATCGAGCCTTCGTCCACGACAGTGCCTGCAAAAACGGACTTTCCGACCGTCTTATGGACTGCCTGCGATTCGCCCGTCATAGTCGCTTCGTTCACGAATGCATCGCCTTCGGCAACGGTTCCGTCCACCGGAATCATGCTACCGGAACGCACACGCACGAGGTCGCCCACCTGAACATCCTGCATACGCACCTGGACATCGACGCCGTCGCGAACGACCCACACACGGTCTACCTTCACAGCAAGGCTTGCTGTAAGGGCCGTGCGCGTGCGCGCTTTGGTATAATCTTCCAGAAGGCTGCTCACGTTCAGCAGGAACATGATGGTCCCTGCCGATTCGTAATTGCGCTGCAAGATGCTCGCCCCGATGGCAGCACCGTCCAACACTTCGACGGAGAGTTTGCCTTCGCCAAGGCAGTTCAAGCCCTTCGCCACAAACTTGAGGCCCCTGTAAATCAGGTGCGCCGTGCGAATGGGGGCCGGAATCAGCAACTTGGCCAGGTAACGCCGCGCAATCATGAACGCAAGCCGGTTCTTGAAACGCGTATCGAGTTCCTGCAGTTGGTATTCAGTATCGGGCTCGCTCTCAGGGAGATTTGCGATATCCAGATTCCGGACAAAATCAATCACCTGTTCACGATAGCCGTTTTCGTATTCCAGCAGAATGCCACCGTTTTCCGAATGGACTACCGCTTTCTGGACATAAGGTTCACTCACGCATGCCTTGTGGATGCGCGGTTCATGCACACGTTCAAATGCATAGGCCCCCGCCCGAAAGCGGATTCGCCCCGGCTGATCGTAAACGATTCTAGACTTCATAACTCAAGTGGTTGGTGGTTGGTGATTAGTGGTTAGGATTACTATTAGAATATTCTTTCTTCATTCCTGTTTACTAACCACTAGCCACTATTTACTTACCTGCTTCTTTCTTTGCGTCGTTGCAGATGTCGGCGGCTTCGTCCTTCATATCCTGGAAGGCGGCCTTGGCATCGGCGGTGAGTTTCATGCCTTCGGCAAGTCCCTTGACTGCATATTCACGCGTCTTCGGAGCCTTGACAATCTTCTTGATAATGGCCGGGCCCACGACACCCGCCACCACGCACCAGAACTTTTCATTTTTCCATACGGACATAGCTTACTCCTTTGTTGATTGTTTGCTAAAAATCTACCTAAAACTTCATTAAAAAGCAATTTACATACAAACTAACAAACAGACTTCAAACCCAAGTCCCATAAGCATTCCGAGCAACTAACAATGTTGCAAATTCCCAATTTAGTTCAGGCTATACAACTTAGTTTCCATTCAAATAACTTAGTTAGATTGAACTATCCAAAGTTAGCGAACGCTACCTGAAGCTATACCTGATTTTTGTAGCGAAAGTGCGACCAGGCTTACTTTCGCCATATTTATCGTAAACAATTTCATCCATAAAGTTATCAACCTCAAAACTCCAGGCAAGTTTATTATCCCATACGGAGTATTCTATGCCCAAATCCTGTGTAAACGAAGCCTCAATTTTCCGGCTCTGACGGGAACTGATTTTCCAACCATAATAGTATTCGTCAGTATAGTTTGCCGACCACCAGAACTTGAGAAAATCATTTTTGTTGATTACATCGCCCATGTGGAATTCGGCAAGGTAATTCATGAAGAATCGCGGAATGTTCGGGATAATCGCATCTTCAAGAATGCCCTGCTTGGCATTATAATCTATATTGCGCAAATCCTGGAAAGTCCAGTTCGTTCCGAACAATATCCATTCATTCACATCGAGTTTCACGTCGCCTTCGTAGCCCCATCCGCGAATCGGGTCCATATTAAAGTATGGCACAGACATCTGTGATGAGCCCATATAATGAATGCGATTCTTGTAGTAAGAATAGAAAACGTCACCATCAAATCGGAACCGTGCCACCAGCGGGATTTCTTGCAAATCAAGAGACAGGCCAACGTTAAAATTATCTGCTTCTTCGGGCTTGAGATTTGTTGCAGCACTCACGCGCACCCCATCGCCAAAGAGTTCATCGGGAGTGGGCAAGCGCACCGCATGCTGGTAAGACCCCTTGACCGCAAGCGGTTTTACAATCCGGAACATCAAACTTTCATCGTAACCAAAATCAGTATAATCATTTGATTCAACCGTCGCTTTCTGCAACCTACTTGTGGACGTGTTAGAGATATCCGCTTTCAGGTAATGGAACTTGAAGCCCAGCAAGTTCTGCAACCGAGAATCAAAGAAATTATCTTCGAGCGAAAGGCCCGTTGTCACAGAAACTGTTTTCCCCGGGTACCCAGCCGTATTGAAGCCTAACATTTTGGTGCCAAAATCATCTTCGGGGTCTTCTTTATGATACCTGAAAAGAGTATTCCAGTAAATAAATTGGTTCCTGATGAACTGATAATCTAAATTCAGCAAATTATTGAAATCATACGCCTGCACTGTTCTCAGTTTCGGGAGTCCCATCGTAGATAGTTCGCCCACATTTTTTTTGGCGGTATCACAGGTGAACCAGTTGCGACAATGCACTCGGCTCGTATCAATGACCTTATTTTCGCTATACCCAAACGAAAAATGATTACCGAAATTCAGGTCGTTCACGAAAATATTTTTTTTGTCGAGCCCGAATGTGGCACCGAAATTGTACCCCTCATTTTTCGTTTCGACAATGCGGTTCGCATCTCCCTGAATTTCCTTATCGAAGGCACCATAACTTGCGCCCAACGAAACCTGGTCAAACCAAGCATTCATCAAGTTTGCAAAAGCCTGCACGTTATAAGAGGTATAATGGTCGTGATCGCGAACGATGGTAGTATCTTTGCCTGTAGAACTTTTCATGTAGGGCGACGTAAACTCATAATCGTTATCAGAATGATTGAAATACCCCGACACACCCACTTCTAAACCAGCGTGACCAACAATGCTATCAATCAAATGGCTTGCAGTAACAGACGCCTTGTGCGAATTAAAACTCGAAAAACTATAGGACGCATCTACCGAATTGGCGGGACGCTTCTTGGTAATGATGTTTATTGCACCACCTGCACCATCTGTTGCAAAACGCGCAGGAACATAGCCCTTGTAAACTTCGATATCTGCAATCTGATCGATGGGAATATCGTCTAGGCCCAAGTTGCCCTGCGTTTCGACCGGGACTCCGTTCACGAGCACCTTGATATTCTTGCCTTCCATGCCGCGAATGTTGACCTTGCCTTCGCTGCCCATGCCACCAGACTTGCGCACCTTTACGCCCGAGGCAGAATTTATCGCTTTCGAAACGGTCTTACTTGTATTCTGCATCTCGACAGCATCGATTGTCACGACAGCTTCTGCCTTTTTGGCTTGTTTTGCCCGTTCCGCTTCAACTTCAGATTCCACCGAGAGTTCGTCCAGTTGAGTGATTCCCGATGCATTGTCTACAGACGTACCCGATTGAGCCACAGCGCTATTCGTATTTCCATCTACTGTGGCACTTTCCGGAGCTGATTCCTCCAAGAAATCGTCTATTGAGGTCACTTCGTCATCTTGGGCGCGAGCCGGCACCACGCCAAGCGTTGCAAATATAGCGGCAAACGCAATCGCCTTGTAAATAAACATCTTTTTCATCGCAGCGCAATAGAGCATTTTTTACTCCAAAATTCTACTCCAAATGGGCCCTAAAAAATCCAAATGGATTCCGTACGCACAAAAAAAATTCCGTCCTTGCCATAGGCAAGAACGGAGGTTTGTGTTTATGAGGATACTGTGTTTTATGAAGAATTTTTCGCTTACTTCAGCGGCACAATCCACATCGGGATCGGTTCAACCGTTGCAATCTTTTCGGCCTTTTTGGTATTCGGGTCATAGCGGAAGTAGGCGTTGCCATCTTTTTCGGTCGAAACTGCAAAAATTACGGTGCCGTCGTCATCGATGTACTTGCCGTAGCTAGCCCAACTAGAAGTGTAATCAATCGGGAGCGCCTTCATTTTCTTTTTGGCAAGATCGATTTCTACCGGCTTGCAGGTATTGTTGTGGTAGCTATCCATATCGGTCCAGACCTGTTGCAAATCCACCATCACGTTCAGGAAGGCATAGACCTTGGTGCCGACAGCGTATGTGGCCGGACTCAGATATTTGAAGTTATCCTTCTTGGTGATGCCATCAATGGCAACTTCCTTGGTCACGAGCCATGCATAGTCCTTATCAAATTTGGTTTCGCCCACCTTGATACGCAGGAAACCGTCGGTCTGGCCATCCGGAGAATAGCCCCAGGAGGCGTTGCAGTAGCAATAAATGTAGCCATCAGCAAGAATAAAAGCCTGATTCTGCGAGTCATCCAGCGAACCCACGGCCGCAACGCGATCATCTTCGGCCACAGCAATCACGGAATCCTTCTCGATGTCAATGATAGCGACCTGGGCCGTATAACCGGTCACATAGTCACTAATGCTCTGCAGCAGGCCCACATAAAGGCGCCCATCAACAATGAGTCCCGTGCCCGGAGACACGGCAATAGCATCATCGTTTTTATACTCGGAAAGGTCAATTGCGCCCGTGCGCTTCATGGTTTTCGGGTTGATAATGAGCAGGGAATCAAAAGCACCAGCCAAGTAAGCCTTTTCTTCGTTCACAAAGAAAATGTGGTTTACCCAGACGCCAGGGAGCGAAAGCTCCGCAGTTTTTTTGCCAATCTTATTGTTTTTGTCAAGGCTGTAGCGTGCAATGGAGCCCACACTAAGGTCAGCAATGAACAGAGAATTGTCGTAATAGACAACGCCAGCGCGGGTGCCGACTTCAATGAAGTCCTTGCCCAAATCGTCCGTGTGGCCCAGGGACATCGTGCCGATGAACATTGTTTCGCCCGAAGCGATAGCAGTTGCGAATTCGCGCTTATATTCGCCCTTTTCTTCCTTCTTGGAACTGCTAGATTTGCCCTTACTGTCGCTAGATTTGCCTTTACTGCTGCTGGACTTTTTGTCTTTATTACCGGACTTTTCAACCGAAGAAGAGGAAAGCTCCTTTTCATCGTCTCCGCTTGCAGAAGAGGAGGAATCGTCACCACAAGCAACAAGCATGCCGAAAGACACTGCAAGTGCCATCAAAAAACTTTTTTTCATATTAGCTCCTGTAAGATTATGCGGAAATAAACCGCGATATTCAATTTGCAGGAGCATTTTAGAAATGTCTTCTAAGTGGTTCTACTCCAAATGGTGCAAGAAAAACCCAAATGGATTTCTCCTGTTTCGCACTTGACAAATATTGAATCGAGATTTATTATTGAACGGAGATTTGTTTTTTTTCGCATTTTTCAAAGAAGGAAAATTATGGCACAGGTATTGAAGGAAGAAGTCCGGAACCGGATTCTTGATGCGGCTGAAAATGTTTTTTTTGAAAAAGACTACAGAAGCGCCAAGCTTTCTGAGATTGCCAAGTTGGCAAATGTTCCTGTTGCACTTATTTATACCTATTTTGATAACAAGGAAAACTTATTTGATGCGACCGTAGGCTCAGTATATTCAAATTTCTGTTCGGCGCTCCAAGAAGAGGAAGCCCTGGAAAAAGGCTCCCCACTTGAAAGGTTTGATAAGGTTGGGCAAAGTTATATTCGAGAATTATTGAAAGATCGAAAAAAACTCATAGTTCTAATGGACAGGAGCTCAGGCACAAGGCACGAAAAGGCGAAATTTGATTTTATATTGCAGATGCAGAAGCATATAGAAATTGGACTCAAACGACAGACGAAGAAAAAATACGACCCAATGCTCGCCCATATCCTGGCCAGTAATTTCACGGAAAGCCTCCTCGAAATTGCGAGGCATTATCAAAGCAGGGAATGGGCCGAAAATATGCTGAAGTTAGTCGCCCAGTGCTATTATAATGGCGTAGAATCACTTTAAATAATAAAGATGGAGAAAGTGGGAAATCCGGTCTTTGATTTTAATATTGAATCAAGATTCAATTTTATTCAATTATGAAAGAAAGAATAGAAAGGAGGAAAACCTATGAACGAAATGGAATTGCAAAAAAAAGTGGTGGGGAAAAATGCTCTTTCTAACACCCTACTTGCATTGAAAATTGTTTGTGATCTGATTCCGCAAATACTGCTCGTATACCTAGTGAGCGAGTTAATCGGAAAAAACATTGATTCCGAAAAAATAAAGTTCATCATTCTTGGAATATTTGCATCGTTCTTGTTGAAAGCGGTGTTTTATTATCTCGCAACAAAGGGGGCGCATGACAAGGCTTATGGCAAACTGACGGAGCTCAGGCTAGATATCATTGAACATTTAAAAAAATTGAATCTTGGATTTTTCAAGGAGCACCATACCGGCGAGCTCACGAATATCGTTGAACATGATGTCGAACAGATTGAAGTTTACCTTGCACATGGGCTTCCTGAGATAATGTCTGTAACGCTTTTACCGGCATTGATTCTTGTGGCGATGTTTTTTGTTGATTGGCGCCTTGCGCTTGGGATGATTGTGGGGCTACCCCTAATGTACCTGGTGAAAAAACTTTCACAAAAAGTGATGAACAAGAACTTCGCCATCTATTTCAGTCATGAAAATCAAATGAGTAAAGAAATGATGGAATACGTGAAGAACATTCCTGTTATCAAGGCATTTGCAAAAGAAGAGGAAATCAGCGAAAGAACGTTGAAGACGGCAAGGGAGTATGTCTATTGGGTAAAAAAAAGCATGGGAGCAATCACGGTTCCCATGGGGTTAATTGATGTATTCATGGAAACGGGCGTGGTCGCCGTCATGATTCTTGGATGTATTTTCCTTTATTATGGATATATTACGACTCCGAAATTCATACTGGCAGTTATTTTATCCTCTGCGTTCACATCGTCTATCAGCAAGACCGCAACTTTGCAACATTTTTCCATAGTCTTTAAAGAAGCTCTAAAAGCGGTCGGCAAAATTTTAACCGTTCCGCTCCCAAGAGAAAAAGAGGAGCAAGGATTAGAATTTGGGGATATCGAATTCAAAAATGTGAATTTTAGCTACAAGAAAGATAGTTTCCAGTTAAAAAATGTGAATCTCATTTTTAAACAAAATACTTTGAATGCGCTTGTCGGCGCAAGCGGTTGTGGAAAGAGTACGATATCAAATTTGCTGATGGGCTTTTGGGATGTTGAAAGCGGAAAAATAACAATAGGTGATAAAGATATCCGAGATTACAGTCAAGAATGTATCTCTCGACTTATCGGGAGTGTACAACAAGATGCCATACTTTTTGATTTAAGCATCTATGAAAATATCGCTTTGGGGAACCCCGATGCGACATACGAAGAAATTATCAATGCGGCAAAAAAAGCAAGATGCCATGACTTTATCGAATCCCTACCCAATGGGTACAAAACAAGAGTCGGAGAAATGGGAATCAAGTTATCTGGAGGCGAAAAACAGAGAATTTCTATTGCGAGAACGATTCTGAAAAATACGCCTATACTAATTCTTGACGAAGCCATGGCAGCCGTTGATAGTGAAAATGAGCGGCTAATCAGCGAAGCGATTGACGATTTGCGCAAAGGCAAAACGGTCATTACGATCGCCCATCATTTAAATACAATCAAGGAATCGGACCAAATCGTTGTGATGGATCAAGGAGTTGTACTTGATTCCGGAACTCACGAAGAATTGATGCGAAGATGCAGTCATTATAAAAACATGATCGATGCGCAAAATAAAGTGGATCAATGGAACCTGAAAGAGGAGGAAACGGAAAATGTTTAGGGATATGTTAAACCTGCTCACAAAAACAGGAAAGAAGGATTTAATCACATCTAGTGTATTCTTTGCACTATATGGTTTGAGTTCTGTTGCGATGATTGTGATTGTCTTCTCGGCATTGTTCCAAATATTTGCAGGAACCGATTTGAAAAATCTTTATGTGCATTTTATCGCTATAGGGCTATTTGTGGTTTTCAAGGGCATTTGTAACATGGTTGCGGACTTGAAAAAACATGGTGCCGGTTTTGACATTGTCCAGCAAATCAGAGAACGCATGATTTTAAAGCTAAAAAAATTCAGTCTTGGATTTTACACAAACGAAAGAATAGGAGAAATCAATACAGTACTACGCAAAGACGTAGATAACATGTCGCTGGTCGTAGGGCACATGTGGCCTAGAATGTTTGGCGATTTCATGGTTTCGATTATTGTATTTGTATGGCTCACCTATATTGATTTTAAACTCGCTTTTATAATGGCGGCATCGGTTCCAATTGCAATCGCATTCTTGGTCAAGACAATCAAAGCATCAAAAAAAGTGGAAAACAGAAATAATGTAGCACTCCTGGACATGGTAAGCCTTTTCGTGGGATATATCAGGGGGATTACGGTTCTAAAAAGTTTTTCAAATAATACAAGTCTCGATGAAGATTTAAAGAGCAAAACAGAAAAATTTGGCGAGACTAGTAAGACGGCATCAAAGTACAAGGCTAGACAACTTTGCGTTTTCAGCTTTTTGCTAGATGCGGGATACCTGATATTACTCGCTTCTGGTTCATTATTTGTTGTGAATGGCGAAATAGGTGTTTTGAATTTCATCATTTTCGCCATAGTCTCTAGAGAATTCTACAAGCCGTTTTCTTTGATGGAACAATACTATATGTATTATATTTCGGCTGCAGATTCATATGGACGATTGGGAAAAATTCTGCATGCAGACGAAATTCCTGATAAGATCGATGGAGCCATTCCAAAACAAAACAATATCACTTTTGAAAATATCGGATTTTCGTATGCTAAAGACGAATTCAAGATAGAAAATCTGAACTTTGACATTGGCGAGAAAACAATGGTTGCGCTAGTAGGAGAATCGGGAAGCGGCAAAACGACGATAACCAACTTACTTCTGAGATTCTACGATGTTCAACAAGGAAAAATCACACTCGGAGGCGTTGACATTAGGGATATTCCCTACGACGAACTGCTGAATCGTATAAGTGTTGTCATGCAGAACGTTCAGCTGTTTGACAACACTATTGAAGAAAACATCAGAGTGGGAAAAAAACATGCGACAAGGGAAGAAATTGTTGAAGCGGCAAAGAAAGCACGTATCCACGATTTCATTATGACCTTGCCTAAGGGTTACGATACAAATATTGGAGAAAACGGCTGCACATTGTCCGGAGGACAAAGGCAAAGAATTTCTATTGCAAGGGCGTTCTTGAAGGATGCTCCTATCCTGATTCTAGATGAAATGACGAGCAACGTCGATCCCGTCAACGAGTCTCTTATACAGGAAGCTATTGCTGATTTGGCAAAAAACAGAACCATGATTGTCGTCGCGCACCATTTGAAAACAATCCAAAATGCAGACCAGATACTAACATTGAGAAAAGGATGTTTACTCGAAAGAGGGAAACATAAGGAATTATTGGGAAAAAATGGATATTATGCAAAATTATGGCAAACATAGCCCATTAAGCCTAATTTGACTCCATTTAGACAAAATCGTATTAAAAAAGTCATATAAGCAAAACAAAATTAGCCTTGACAAAGTTTTCTCAACTTGTTAGATTTGTCTTACTTTTTAAGACAAGACTAACAAAGCCAGTCTAAATCGTTTTTATGAGGAAAACATGTTAAGTATCAACGGAATTGAATGGCTGCACAAGATTGGGTGCTACCATACGACACTCACAAGGGAACCGCTTTTGGTCCTTGAATTTTGCCGGAAGGGACGTATCAGTTGGGCCGGGGGCGCACTCCCCTGTAATCAGCTGAAAGCCGGAGAATTGCTGGTTTACGACGCATGGACTTCGGGAGCGTTGACCCGTTCCGCAGATTATTGCGGCGACCGCATCCTGTTCTACGAGGAATCCACAAAATACATACAAGAACATTTTGCAGGTTTCCAACTTGATATCAAGATGCTCGCTCAAAAAATCTGCCGTCCAGGACGTCCGTTCATCGTTCACACCAAAGAAGAAGTCGCCCGCGCTTTCGAAATGGTCGAAAACAAGACGAAGAATTCTTTGACGGAATACGGCAGGCTCGCAATTTTGGAACTGCTACTCACCTTGAAAAATCTAGATACACAAAGGGAATACGCCTGCCGTGAATGTAACCTGTCGTCGTTACAGATTGAAAAAATTTACGGAATCCGCACGTTCATTTGCGAAAACATGGATAGCCATTTCACCATTGAAGAGCTTTCCGACAAGTTCGACATGCCCCCCACCGCAATGAAGCTCTGTTTCAAGAACGTATTCGGGCTGCCCGTATTTACTTATGCACGTCGCGAGCGCATGAAAATTGCAGCCAAGGAGCTCCGTGAAAGTGACCATGGAATTCTGCAAATCGCAGGCACGGTCGGGTACAATAACGGGAGCAAGTTCGCCCACGCTTTCCAAGATGTAATGGGCATGACCCCGAAGGAATACAGGAAACGATACAGACTTACAAATGTAGCATGACAGGTATGAGCTATGAGGTCGTGCTTCGCACTCTGAGGTCGCCTTGCAGAGCAAGGCTTTGAGGAATATAACCTTTAAAACAACTATGAAAAACACTTTCAAAAAACTTTATGCATACATGGGATCACGAAAACCGCTGTTCCCGCTAGCTTTGATTCTCTCGGCATTGAGCGCCATCGCGGGGCTCGTGCCGTTTTTACTGATGTGGCTGATTGTCCGCGAGGTTATCTCTGGCGGTGACATGACGAACATCAAGATTTTTGACTACTCCATCGGAGCGGTTCTCGCCTCGGTCACAAGCGTATTGCTCTACTTTGCGGCCCTCGCCTGCTCGCACATGGTAGCATTCAGGCTCGAAGGCGACCTGCGTCGATTCGCCATGAAAAAACTGATGTCAGCTCCGCTTGGATTTTTCGACAAGAACCCGACGGGCAAACTCCGCAAGATTATCGACGACAATGCTGCAATTACGCACACCTTCGTCGCGCACGAAATGCCCGATATTTCGGGCACCATCCTGATTCCCATCGTGGCGCTTGTGATGATGTTCGTTTTCGATTGGCGACTCGGCCTTGCCTCTTTGGTGCCTATCGCATACGCCTTGTTCATTTTGGGTACCCTTGGCCGCAGGGGAACCAAGTTCATGGAACGCTACATGCAGGCACTTGAAGAGATGAACTCCGAAGCGGTGGAATATGTACGCGGAATTCCCGTAGTCAAAGTTTTCCAGCAGACCATTTTTTCGTTCAAGAGTTTCTACAACAGCATCGCGACTTACCACAAGATGGTCACAGCCTATTCCGACAACTGGAAAGTCCCTTACTGCATCTACACGATTCTCGTGAACGGATTCGTACTGTTCCTGGTGCCAACGGCAGCGTTCATCATCGGTAACGACGGCGATGTAAAGCTCACCATCGTGAACATGATGATTTACGTGTTGGTGACGCCGTTGTTCTCGCAGTGCGTGATGCGCAGCATGTACCTGAGCAACGCCACGAACCAGGCGGGCATTGCAATTGACCGCATCAACGACATCGCACGCACCAAGGATTTGGAAGTTTGCGCAAATCCTGTTCCGATGCAAAGATTTGACGTGGAATTCTGGAACGTGAATTTCACCTACCCCGATACCGACAAACAGGTACTGAACGATATTTCTCTCTCGGTGCCGGCAGGCCACACCGTTGCGCTTGTCGGACCATCTGGCGGAGGCAAGAGCACAATTGCAAAGCTTCTGCCACGATTTTTTGATGTTGATAGCGGTGAGATTACCATTGGCGGGGTTTCCGTAAAGCAGATTGACCCGAAGGAACTGATGAAGAACGTTTCGTTCGTGTTCCAGAATACGCGCCTTTTCAAGATGAGCATTTTGGATAACGTTCGCTACGGCATGCCCGACGCGACTCTCGAGCAGGTAAACAAGGCTCTTGACCTTGCGCAGTGCCGTGAAATCATTGACAAACTGCCGGGCGGTATCGACACCGTTATCGGGAGCAAGGGCACTTACCTTTCGGGCGGCGAGCAGCAGCGAGTTGTGCTTGCGCGCGCTATCTTGAAGAACGCTCCCATCGTGGTGCTAGACGAGGCGACCGCCTTTGCTGACCCAGAAAACGAACGCTTGATTCAAGAAGCTTTGCACAAACTGGCCGCAGGCAAGACCGTTCTGATAATCGCCCACAGGCTTACAAGCGTGGTGAACGCCGACCAGATTATCGTTGTCGAAGATGGCGAAATCGCTGAACGCGGAACGCACGGCGAATTACTTGAAAAGAACGGCATTTACGCTAAGATGTGGGCCGAATACCAGCAGTCTGTCACATGGACCCTCGACAATTCCAAGGATAATGAAGGAGGCGAAAATGTATAAGTGGGTTCAGAATACTTTTGCTCTTTCTGAAGAAGGCTCCCGCACGTTTGTCCGTGGCGTTGTCTGGACATTTTTGCACTTTGTTTCGCTCATGTTCCCGATGATGATGCTCTTTTATTTTTTGATGGAGCAGATGGGCATTGGTGAATTTGCAGGCAAAACTCCGCACGGAACCTTGTTCTATGTGGGAATTGCAGCAGTCCTGTTTATCGTGATGCTTGTCATTTACAGGTTCTCGTACAGTGCGACTTACAGCAGCGTGTACGACGAAAGTATGCGCCGCCGCGTCTCGATTGCCGAAAAACTCCGCAAGTTGCCGCTCTCGTTCTTTGGCAAGAAGAATCTTTCGGACTTGACTTCGACCATCATGGACGACTGCAATGCGCTCGAAATGATTTTCTCGCATGCGGTGCCGGAACTTTTCGCCGCCATCGGAAGCGTCACCATAATTGGCATCATGCTGTTCTGCTACAACTGGAAAATGTCTATTGCGCTTTTCTGGGTGGTACCCGCAGCGGCATTGCTCATTGCACTTTCCAAGAAAATTCAGGACCGTTGGTTCGAAAATTCATATAACGCCCGCCGCGTGATTATGGAAGATATCCAGGAAGGTCTCGAAAACGTGCAGGAAATCCGCTCGTATTCGGGTGAAACCGCCTACCTTAATCACTTCGATAAGGATTGCATCAACTACGAAAAATCGCAGATGGATTCCGACGTGAAGGTAGGTTCGTTCCTGAATTCGGCGCAAGGCATTCTCAAGATGGGCCTTGCCACGGTGCTGATTACGGGCGCACGACTCTGGACCAAGGGCGAAATCGACGTGTTTACTTACTTGGTGTTCATCGTGTGCGCGGCGACTGTCTACAATCCGGTTTTCCTCGTATTCAACAACCTCGCTGAACTGTTCTTTGTGAATGTGCGCCTGCGCCGATTCCGCGAAATGGACCAGATGAAACCTCAGGAAGGCGAAACGGAATTCACGCCTAGCAATTATGACATCGAATTCAAGGATGTCGACTTTAACTATAACGAGAACAAGCAAGTCCTGAAAAAAGTTTCGTTCACGGCAAAGCAGGGCGAAATTACGGCACTTGTAGGCCCGAGCGGTAGCGGAAAGACGACCGCAGCAAAGCTCGCAGCACGATTCTGGGACATCCAGGGCGGTACGGTAACGCTCGGCGGTCAAGATATCAGCAAGATTGATCCCGAAACGCTCCTCAAGAATTTCTCTATCGTGTTCCAGGACGTGGTTCTGTTTAACACGAGCATCAAGGACAACATCCGTATCGGCAAGCGCGATGCCAGCGACGAAGAAATCCTGAAGGTAGCAAAACTTGCCGGCTGCGACGAATTCGTGCAGAAGATGCCGCAGGGTTACGATACCGTCATCGGTGAAAACGGTGACACTCTCTCGGGTGGTGAACGTCAGAGAATCTCGATTGCGCGTGCATTGTTAAAGGACGCTCCCATCATCCTGCTTGACGAAGCGACAGCAAGCCTTGACGTAGAAAACGAATCCAAGATCCAGCGCGGCATTTCGCAGTTGGTGAAGGGCAAAACCGTCATCATCATTGCACACCGTATGCGTACCATCGCAAATGCCGACAAAGTCGTGGTGCTACAGGATGGTCATATCGCCGAAACAGGCTCCCCCGCTGAACTCAAGGCGAAAGGCGGCCTGTTCAGCAAGATGCTGGAATTGCAGATGAAGAGTGGGCAGTAGGAAGTAGGAAGTAGACAGTAGGCAGTGGTTGGTAAAGAGTAAGAAGGTAGAAAAAAAATCATTGCATTGTTCCTGTAAGGGGGCAATGCAATCCTTAGAGGAATAACGATGACGGCACAACGATTGATGGATTACAAACTGGTTCGCCAATGCGCGCCAACACTTGCCGCCCGCAAGGTCGGCAGCCTCTTCTGCATGGAACAAGCGCCCGCAGAACACGAACCGCTTTGCGCCATTCTTGCCCGCTGGAACCGCGAACTGAATCCGTCGGGCATATTCGTGCGCATCGTCGCGGAACGTTGCGGACGCAGCTTTGTGTACGTCTACCGCCGCAATGTGTTAAGCCAGTTGTTCAACAAAACTGAAATCCGTCAATTCCTGGGAGTTTACGGCTACCAGCATTTTGACGAAGAAACGCTTATCGCAAAACTCACCCACCGTATCGCAAAATGCCATTGCTTTCCACATGAAATCGGACTTTTCCTAGGGTACCCACTCGAAGACGTCAAAGGTTTCATCGCCAATGGCGGGCAAAATTGCAAAAGTACGGGCTACTGGAAAGTGTATGGCAACGTTGCCGAATCGGAAAAGAAATTCGAATGCTTCCGAAAATGCTTTTCGGTCATGAGTTCACTTTTCGAACGTGGTTACTCGCTACCGATGCTCGCTGTAGCAAGTACAAAAAATTGCTCAATACGTCAGCCCGAGCGGAACGCTGCATAGCGAAGCAATCTCAGAAATTTAACGTAATAACATAGGAGAATCATAATGGAAAAAATCGCAGTCATTTATTGGAGCGGAACAGGAAACACCGAAATGATGGCAAAATACGTCGCTGAAGGAGCCAAGGCAGCCGGCGCCGAAGCCGATGTTTTTGACGTTTCTAATTTTTCGCAGGAAAAACTGAGCGAATACGGTCGCTACGCGCTGGGTTGCCCCGCCATGGGCGCCGAAGAGCTCGAAGATTCCGAATTCCAGCCGTTTTACGATGCAGTCAAGCCGTCCCTTGCCGGCAAGAAAGTCGCCCTGTTCGGCTCTTACGGCTGGGGTGGCGGCGAATGGATGAATCCGTGGAAGGCCGATGCCGAAGCCGCCGGTCTCGTACTTGTAGCAGAACCGCTCGCCATCGAGAACACCCCCGATGACGCAGGCAAAGCCTCCTGCCAGGAACTCGGCAAAACGCTCGCCACCGCCTAAAACATCTGTCCTCTTTTATTGTGTTGTTGTTTTGAATCAAGCCCCGACGGAATCAACCCCGTTGGGGCTTTTAATTACGCTGCAAGAATTTTCGCTCCCCTTTTCTATCTCCGTCCATTTGGAGTAGAAAAAAAGGCATTGAAACGCTATTTTTCGCGAGAAATTATTAATGGGATGTTTTATGCAAGTTTCTCGTGTCAACAAGGTTTTTGCCCGGTTGGGGCATTTTCAGGTCAAGTTTCGCTGGCTGATATTGCTGGCGACAGTTGTTGTGACGGTTTTGGCGTGTCTCGGTTTGCCGCATCTGCAGATGACGAGCAGCGAAGAGGAATGGTTTGACGACTGGGACAAGGTAAAGATTGACCAGGCGCACTTTAACGAAAAATTCGGCAGCGACGATGGCTATATGGTGATGGTGCGTGCCGACGACGTGTTTGCGCCGGAGGTTTTGCAGGCGATTGACAAACTTTCGCGCAGACTCGAAAACGAAGTACCTTACGCTGACCGCGTGGTTTCGCTGACGCACAATTTGTCGATTCCAGTCGCCAATGACGAAGGTTTTGAAGTCATCGATCCGTTCGAGAGCGGTATTCCCGAGAACCCGCAGGAACTTGAAACGAAAAAACGGCTGATTCTTTCCCGCGAATCGCTCGTGAACAATATTGTCTCGGACGACGCGAAGGAAACTTGGGTTATCCTCTCGCTAAAATCCTACGAGGGAGGAGTTGATTTCGGCAAAGACAGCATTGCGCCTTTCGCCCGCGAAGTCATCTATTCCGACGAATTCAAAAGCGACAAGTTCGAGATGCTCCCGACGGGCATGAGCTACACCGAGATGGAAGAAAACGAAGTCATTTCGCGTGAATGCGCCATACGCATCGGCATCGGATTCATGGTGATGCTCGTATGCCTCATTTTATTTGTGCGTTCGTTCCGTGGCGTGGTGGTGCCCGCGATTGCAACGGTCGGAGGCATCGCTTCGGTACTCGGCATTAACGCCTGGCTCGGCATTATCGGCGACGAGAGCATGGTCGCGCTTCCGGTGCTTTTGGGCATGGCACTTTCGGTGGGCTATTCCATCCACTACATCAATTCGTTCCGCATGCATTTTAGGCGCACGGGCAACCGCCGCGAATCCGTGATTTGCGCCGTCGAAGAAACGGGCTGGCCCATTCTCTTTACGGTCATCACCACGGTTGCATCGCTGATTTCGTTCCTGTTCGCGGGCATTCGCCCTATTCGCTGGATTGGCGGGATTTCGGCGGGCATTGTCACGATGGTTTATTTGTACGTCATCATCCTGATTCCGATTCTCATGAGCTTCGGCAAGAATGCGAAACCGGACCCGACGCAGATAAAATCGGCAGGAGCCACCAAGGCAGACATTCTCTTTGAATTTTTCGGGCGCAAAGTTTGCAGGCACAGCGGTATTGTCGCGGCCGTTTCGGCAGCAATCATGCTGTTGCAAGTTCCGGGCATGATGCATATTGACGTGAACATGGATTACACCGAGACCATGGGTGAAAAGATTCCTTTTGTGGTGCGGCTTAAAGACATGCTCAGCGGCAAAATCGGGAGCCTCTACGATTTCAACGTGATGGTGGAATTCGAGAACGACGATGCGCTCAAGGACCCTGCCAACATGAAGCGCATCGAGCAACTGGAACAAAAACTCGGCACGCTCCAGCTCACCAAGATTTCGGGCGACAAGCCACGCGTACAATCGGTGACTCGCCTCGTGAAAGAGATGAACCGCACGCTGAACGCCGACAATATCGAGTATTACAAGATTCCCGACGCGCAGGACATGCTCACACAGCTGCTGTTCCTGTACGAGATTTCGGACCCGGACGCACTCTTTGAACGCATGGACGAAAATTACAAGATGACTTACATCCACATAGAACTTGCGGGCTATGACGCGAACAAAATCGTAGAAGACCTGGATTCGGCAAAAAGCTACGGTGCACAGATTTTCCCCGACGCGAAAGTTTCCGTCGTAGGCGAAGTCGTGAACTACGCCGAGATGAACGGCAAACTCGTTGGCGGGCTATTGCGTTCGTTCGGCGGCTCATTCGTAATTATCGCCATCATGATGATTCTTGCGTTCGGGAGCATCAAGGCTGGCCTTATCGGGATGATTCCGAACGTCGCGCCAGTACTCCTAATTGGTGGCGTCATGGGCTATTCGGGCATGCCGCTCGACATGATCACCATGCTCGTGATGCCTATGATTTTGGGCATCGCCGTCGACGACACCATCCACATGAACAACCACATCAAATACGGATTCGAGCGCACGGGCAGCTACAGGCACGCGCTACTGCTCTCTTACCGCGAAATCGGGAAGACCATGGGCATGACCACCTTCATTCTTTGCGCGATGTTCTTCGTGTTCATCTTCAGCCCCATGGGCGCGCTCCACAACGTGGGCCTGCTTTCCATCGTGGGCCTTGGTGCCGCCCTCATCGCCGACTACACGCTCACCACGGCACTTGTGTACCTCACAAAACCATACGGAAAAGGACGATAAAGCAGGGCGTTTCCCACTGACGTGGGTCGGGCTACACTCGCTTCGCTCACCGAGCCTGTAGTCTCGGCCCTTACGGGTCACTATCCCTAACGCAAAACGTCTTCATACAAATGCTGATTCTGTTAAAAAATTATATTTCAGTCGAAGATGCAAAAAAGTATGTTCATATAATTAACGCTGGTCGTAGTTGTCTAAAAAAACTACTTTACTCCGTTAGCGGTCTGATTTACACAAAAAAAGGAATACATATGAAAATTCTGACCCGTATAATGGTGGTTAACCTTTTGTTTTTAGCGTGTTGTGGAAATGATTTGTCGGACAACCGGTCATCTTATGAACATGTTTTTATAGATTCATTAAATAATGATGGGGATTTGTTTGAAATTCAAGTTCCCCAAAGCATTTCTGTAAGAAAAGATGGCTCTTTTATGGATGAAATGGTCGCTTATTCTTTTTATGATTCTTTGAATAATAAAATTTTGCGTCTAGGATACGGGTTTCATTCAAATTATGATCTTTTTGAAAATATCAACAGGCAAATGAGTAAACTTGATTCTTTTTATTTGGTTGGAATAAGAAATAGAGGCTTTTTTAGTGGAGATTCCTTTAAAAAAGAAAAAGTCTTTATGTATAATATAAAACTATCTTCTGAATGTCAAGAAAAAGTTGTAGATTGCCATTCAACAAAATTTTGGTTTACATACGATTCAACTCGGGTAGATGAAACCGTTTGCAAAAAAATTATATCTTCTTTGAAATATCGAAAGATGTAGAATTTTTTTATGTGTGACAATTTTCGATTTATACTTTTTGTTTCAACTGCGTTTTAATACTATAATTTAAGTATGAACGAGCCAATTGTACAAATTGCCCAAGGTCTTGCCATTCCGTTCTTAGGGACGGTTCTCGGGGCCGCCTGCGTCTTCTTTATGAAGAAGCAGATGGGGCAAAACCTCAAACGCGGCCTATTGTCGTTTGCGGCAGGCGTCATGGTGGCAGCCTCCGTTTGGAGCTTGCTTTTGCCTGCGATAAGCGCCAGTGAATCGATGGGGAAATTGGCATTCATCCCGGCGACGGTCGGATTCTGGGCCGGCATCCTGTTCCTGTACATTTTAGACAAAATAACACCGCACTTGCATTTGGGTAGCGCCACGCCAGAAGGCCCCAAGGCGAAACTCAAGCGCACGACCATGCTCACGCTGGCGGTAACTTTGCACAACTTGCCCGAGGGCATGGCTGTCGGTATCGTTTTCGCAGGCTGGCTTTCGGGGAATGTCGCCATCACGCTGTCAGGCGCGTTTGCTCTTGCGATAGGTATTGCCATTCAGAACTTCCCCGAAGGAGCCGTTGTTTCGCTCCCGCTCCGGGCCGAAGGAGCTTCCCGCAAAAAGGCTTTCGCCTTGGGAGCGCTCTCCGGAGCTGTAGAACCCGTAGGTGCTTTGATCACGCTGCTTGCCGCCGAAGCGCTTTCACCGTTCATGCCCTACCTGCTCTCGCTTGCGGCGGGCGCCATGATTTACGTGGTTGTGGAAGAAATGCTCCCCGAAGTCAGCGAAGGCGAGCACTTTGATGCCGGCACCATCCTTTTCGCCGTGGGCTTCACGCTCATGATGGTGCTCGACAGCGCGCTATAAAATTTCACTTAGAAAATCAGCAATCCGATGTGGTAGCCGATAAAGGCGAGCCCGAGCGAAAGTGCCACATAATAGCCCATAATCGTGCAGAGCCACTTGATTGAACCAGCCTCGCGGTAGGTAGTGCCCATCGCAAGTACGCAAGGTACGTTGAACATCGATGCAAACAGGAACGCGAGCGCTTCGGGCTTGGTGATGGTATTCGCAAGAGCCTCGCCCAGGTTTTCACTTGCCGCCACGCGGGTCACAAGCGAGAAAGCCTCGCCGGTGTGGTTGAAGAGCGTACTCATGATACCGAGCGATGCTTCCTTGCTGAACATGCCACCCAGATAAGAGACGAACAGCTCCCAGCGCATTCCGAAGAACATCGTGACAGGCTCAATCGCATTGCCAATTTTGTACAGGAGCGTATTTTCTACATTCCCATCGCCCGCGTAAGAGAGCGCCCAGAAAAGTGCGGCCACCATCAGGATCATCTTCAAGGCCTTCTTGAAAATGCCCCAGGTGCTGCGCCCGACCATCGCGGCAATCATCTTCCAATGCGGCTTGTGATACGGCGGAAGTTCCATAATCATGCCCACGCGTTCATTCTGCGGGACAAGTTTTTTGCCGAACAGACGTGAAGACAGGTAGAAACTCGCAAAAATCAATGCCACGTAACCGATGCCGAACAGCGGAGCCGCCGACCCGAAGAAAGTTGATGCAAGGAACAGCACCACAGCCACCTTGCTCCCGCACGGAATGGCCCACAACAAAACAAGCGCAAGCAAGCGTTGCCCGCGAGTATCGAGCACGCGCGTACCGCAAACTGCCCCCGCCGTACAACCAATTCCAGAGAACAGCGGCATAATCGCCTTGCCCTGCAAACCGAGGCGCGAAAGCCAACTATCGAACGCATACGAAAAACGCGCCATATAGCCGATTTCTTCGAGGATGCGGAACACGAAAATAATGGAGAAAATAAAGCTCGTCATACAAATCGTGATGCAAGTTCCACCGACGAGCACCAGATTGATGAACGAAATCACCACGGGCCAGACGCCAAGTGCGCCGCCAACACGTTCTACGAGCGACTGCAATACAGGCTGCATTCCAAAACCGATTCCCATGCCAGGGAACGCAAGTATCATGCACGCAATCAGCGAGACAACCATGATTCCGAATGCAAAGAACTTGCCCTTGATATGGTGCGTCGCGATGCGGTCCCACTTGCTAAAGACCTTCTCGATGGACTTGGGCGTCGCCGATTCGCGTACAATTTTTGAGACCCAGCGGTACTTAGCTTCGCCGGTGAGAATACCGCCGTCACGCCCTTCTTCGCTATCGAGAATCGCGTCAATCGCATTTTTACGGGCGAACGGAAGCATTTCATTCACGATGCCGCAAACGAGCTTGTCTTTTTCGAGAAGTTTTTCCGCAATCCAGATTTTTTCGCATACGCCGTATTCAAAGTCACCCAAGGCCACTTCAATGCGGCTTATAAGATCTTCTGTTTTATCGCCAACGAGTTCATCACGTAAACTCCCACTATCAAGGCAAACAGGAGTCTTGATGGCCGAAACCATTTTCTTGAAAAATTCAGGATAACGCTTTGTTTCTGCGGCGCTGAAGCCGATAACAGGAATGCCGAGGAGCTTTTCAATAGCAGCAGCATCTATCTTCTTGCCCGCCGCTTCGGCTACATCCATCATGTTGAGCACTAGCATCACAGGCATGCGAATGCCGACAAAATCAGCCAACATGTAAAGGCTGCGTTCCAACTGCGAAGCGTCCACCAGAATGCACACAAGGTCCGCCTTGCCGCTTTGAATATAGTCGCGGGTGACAACTTCTTCTTCGGAGTTTGCCGAAAGCCCGTAACTCCCCGGAAGGTCAACAACCTTGTATGTAACACCATCGAAAACGAAAGAACCTTCGGCCTGTTCCACCGTTTTTCCGGGCCAGTTGCCCACGCGCTGATGAAGCCCTGTAAGGTTGTTAAAAAGCGTCGATTTACCAGAATTAGGCTGTCCGAGCAAAGCAATAGTCTTGATTTCGCTCATTTTTACGATTCCACCTTGACAAAAATCTGTGAACTTTCCTTATGATTGACAGCGATAACTGTATCGCGACAAAAAACGAGCACCGGCGAGCGCCCATCATTCTTGAGGAGCGTAAAGGCGGAACCCGGCGTAAGCCCGATGGAAACAATTCTTGAAATAAAGCGGGAATCGCCCTCAATTTGGGCAACCGTTCCGCAACGATTTTCGCCCATTTCGGCGAGGCTCAAATGGTCAACAAAATCAGCGTTTTTCATGCGCCAAAAGTAGCCGAAAATCGCTCAAAAAACCGCTCCAAATGGACAGCAAATAATCTGGAAAGGATTTAAAAACTGTTCGGTTTTGCACAAAACCATTTGGAGTAGATTTTTTAGGCTCATATCTCTACTTTTTGCTCTGCAAAAAAAGAGAGGATACAATGAGCCTTCCAAAGATTAACATTGAAAGAATCAACGAGCGGTTCGGCCGTTTTGGCGAATTTTTGCTCAATCACCGCGCCATTATGCTGGTGGCGTTTATCGTTTTGCTCGCGGTTTCGATTGTGGGCATGAAAAAAATCTACGTCGAGGCGTCTTGGGACAGCTACTTTATCGAGGGAGACCCGATGCTTGTCGAAACGGACAAGTTCAAGGAAACTTTCGGTAACGACTATTTCGTGGGCGTACTGGTCGAGAGCGACCATTCCATCTTGACGCCGGACAACCTGAAGCTTTTGCGCGAACTCTCAAATGAACTGCGCGATAGTCTTTCGTATTCCGACGGCAAGGCAACTTCGATTGTCGATTTGGAATACATGCTCGGCACCGAAGAGGGCATGGAAATCACGCAGATTGTGCCCGAAGAAATTCCGACAGACGAGGCGGGCATTGCCGAAATCGAGAAGCGCCTGGCCGACAAGCCGGAACTGGCGAAGAAGCTGATTTCGAGCGACCGCAAGCAGGCCTTCATCAACATCAAGCTGCGCCCCTTCCCCGAAGATTCCGTGTGGAAGGCCGAAGGCGAAGCGAAGGGCGTGAAGGCAGAAGCGCCCGACATGCAGACGGGCCGCGAAACGGCTGAAATCATCGCGAAGGAAAAGTATGCGCCGCTGCACCCGCGCGCGACGGGCATGCCCTACCTGAGTTTCCAGAAGCTGAAATACATCGGCGAAGAAATGGGCCGCATTTTCATCATCACCATTCTCTGCGCCATCGTCGTGATGTTCCTGGTAACGCGTTCGCTCCGCGGAATCGTTTCGCCATTGATTACGACTTTTGCGGGCGTCATTATGACCTTCGGCTTGGTGGGTTATCTCGGGCTTTACATGGATGCGACCAACATCATGGTTCCGGTAATTTTGGCCTTCGCCGTTTCGATTGCGTACAACATTCACATCAATTCTTTCTTCCGCAAGAACATGATGCTTACGGGAAAGCGCAAGGAATCGGTACTTTACGCCATGCGTGAAACAGGCTGGTCGGTGCTGTTCTCGGGCCTTACCACCATCGTGGCGCTGCTCAGCTTCTTGTCGGTGATGCTCAAGCCGATTCGTTCCGTGGGCATTCTCTCGTCGATTGCGATTACGTTCATCCTTCTCGTGGCGCTGACGGTTTCGCCGATTCTCCTGAGTTTCGGCAAAGACAAGAAGCCGAACGCCAAGGTGCTTGAACGCGGCGACACGCGCATGGGACTCATTCTCGATTCTATCGGCAAGTTCGTTCTCGGGCACGGCAAGCCGATTGCGATTGTATTCGCCGTCGTGACAGCAATTTCTGCTTTCGGGCTCACCAAGATAGAACCCGCCTTTGACGTAGAACGCACCATGGGCCGCAAGGTCGAATACGTGAACAAGATGCTCTACGTGGCAGAATCCGAAATCGGAAGCTTCTACTCTTACGACTTGGTGATTGACTTTGGTACAAACGACAAGGCCAAGGAAGTTGAGAACCTGAAAAAGTTGGAACAGTTGCAGGATCATGCCGGCAAGTACCCGCTCACCAAGCGCTCCACCTCGATTCTTGACATCGTCAAGGATTTGGACCGCACGCTGAACGAAAACCGTCAGGAAAAATACGCAATTCCCGAAACGGAAGAAGAAGTCGCTCAGCTGCTTTTGCTCTACGAAAACGCGGGCGGCAGCGAAGCAAGCTACTGGATGGATTACGATTACAGGAAGCTCCGCCTGATGATTGAAATTTCAAGCTACAACTCCAACGAACTCCAGAAGGAAATCGAGGACTTGCAGAATTTCGCACGCAAACTTTATCCGGACGCGAAGGTGACTGCCGTGGGTAACTTGCCGCAATTCACCGCCATGCAGCAGTACCTAGAAGTAGGCCAAATGACTTCGTTCCTGATTTCTGTGGTCATCGTGGCTGTCCTTTTGATGATTGTTTTCGGCAGCATCCGCACGGGCCTTATCGGCATGATTCCGAACATTGCGCCGGGTATTTTCGTGGGCGGCTACCTCGGGCTCACGGACATTCCGCTTGACATGATGACGGCGACGCTCATTCCGATGATTATCGGCCTTTCCGTTGACGACACGATTCACTTTATCAACCATGGGCATGTGGAATTTGACCGCACCCACGATTACCGCGAATCGATTCTCAACGTATTCCGCACGGCAGGCCCGGCCCTCGTGATGACGACGATTATCATGGTGGCGACATTTGCGGGCTTTACCACCTCGGCCGCAACGCAGATGTTCAACTTCGGCTTCGTGGTGTTCGTGGGCCTTGTCTCGGCATTGCTCGCCGACCTGTTCGTGACACCGCTTTTAATCAAGAAATTCAAGATTTTTGGAAAATAGGAGAAATTTATGAATATGAAATTCACAAAAACAGCCGCGACAATTATTATCGCCTTGAGCGCCATGGTGAGCGCAGAAACTTTAACCGGCCGTGACATCGTGCAGAAGGTACATGACCGCCCCGATGGCGACACCCGCAGTTCCGAACTTTCGATGACTCTCATCAACAAGAGCGGCAGCAAACGCGAACGCAAGATTACCTCGTTTGCGATGGACGTGGGCAAGGACACCAAGCAGATTATGTTCTTCCGCTACCCCAACGACGTGAAGGGCACGGGATTCCTGACGGTCGATTACGACGACATCAACAAGGATGACGACAAGTGGCTCTACTTGCCCGCCATGAAAAAAACGCGCCGCATTAGCGGAAAAAGCTCCAAGACGGATTACTTCATGGGTTCCGACTTCACTTACGACGATGTGGGCCAGCGCAATATCGACGAAGACACGCATACATTCGTGCGCGAAGAAAAAGTCGATGGCGTAGACTGCTGGGTCGTTGAATCCGTACCCAAGAAGAGCGACGAAATCTTCTCGAAAAAAATTTCCTGGATTCGCAAGGACTGCCTGATTGCCGCCAAGGTGGAATACTACGACAAGCTCGGCAAACTGCACCGTTTGCTGAAGGTCGAAAATGTGGTTCAAGTGGACGGATTCTGGTCTATCGCCAAGATGAGCATGGAAAACGTGCAGACCAACCACAAGACGCTCCTTGAATTCGGCGACATCAAGTTCAACATTCCGCTTGACGCGAAGACGTTCACCGTCCCGCGCCTGGAAAGAGGACTTTAAAATAGTAGGCAGTAGGAAGTAGACAGTAGGAAGTGTTAATGAAAATGTCACTGCGAGCGAAACGAAGTGTAGCGAAGCAATCTCTAGTAGCATTGTTGTTAGCGTCGGCATCTGCCTTTGCTCAAGAGTCCCCGTTTCAATTCAATGGATTCGTGGACACGTATCATGCGGTGCAGACGCAGCATCCGCACGATTTTACCACGTCGCGGACGCGCCTGCGCGCAGAACTTCGCGTAGATTACGAGAACGCCTATTTGTTCACTAGCCTAAATGGCGTACACAACAGCATTCTCGATGACCGCACCGGCGTGCAACTGCAAGAGGCATATTTCAACTACCAGAATGACCTCGTGGAGTTCAAAGCGGGTCGCCAGATTGTAGTGTGGGGCGTTGCCGATGGGTTGCGCGTCACCGATCTGATTTCGCCTGTAGATTACACCGAATTCATGTCGAGCGATTACGACGACATGCGCATGGCCGTTGACGGTTTCCGCGTCAAGTACCCCGGCGAGCGGGTAAACGCCGAAATCGTCTATGTGCCTGTACCACGATACTTCCAGATGCCCCTCAGCGAGGACAATCCCTGGCGCCCGAACTTGCCCGAGAAAGCGGGGCTTGATTTCCCTGAAGGCCCCGATGCAAAATTCAAGAATGGCGACTTCGGAACGCGACTATCTTTCTTCCTCTCGAATCTGGATTTCTCCATCTCGGCGC
The DNA here is from genome assembly GCA_016285835.1 of Fibrobacter sp. Classification (GTDB taxonomy): domain Bacteria; phylum Fibrobacterota; class Fibrobacteria; order Fibrobacterales; family Fibrobacteraceae; genus Fibrobacter. The sequence continues at coordinate 20,404 of JAEERM010000003.1, read as the reverse complement.
TCCATACGCACAACCAGTCGCCGGTCTCTGTCGTAGAGCCCGTCAGCAAGGATTCCGTCGTAATTCACGGGATTCATGAGACCATGACGATGTTCGGTGGAGACATGTCAATGCCCATTGGCGAATTTGTGATTCGAGCCGAAGTTGCGGAATATTTCAGAGAAGCACTCGGTTACGCCAACAACCTCGATTACGCCCGCAAGAATACGTTCAACGCGCTCGGTGGAATTGACTGGTACGCAGGCAACAACTGGACCTTCATGGTACAGTATTTGCACAAGTACATCGCCGACTATTCAGATGAACTTGCAAATGAAAAGAATTCCTCCGAAATGACTTTCCGCATTTCAAAGGAATTGCTGAACAACACGCTAAAGCTCTCGCTCTACGGCATGTTTGACATTGATAACCTCGGCTACTATGGCCGTGCCTCGGGCGATTACTCGCTTACCGATCAAGTGATGCTCTCGCTCGGCTATGACCACTTTGGAGGCAAGCGTGGACAACTCGCAGGTTACAAGAAGAACCGCGAAGTTTGGGCGAAAGCGAAGTATTACTTCTAATAAAATCTAATGTATCCTGAATTTGAATCAAAACCCCGCAATCCCTATTCTGCGTTTACGATGCGGCGAGTATTTTGCGTAGGCATTGTTATCGCAGTCTTACTGCATGTGGGCTTTTATGCCTGGGGGTTCTTAAAGCGAACACAGGTGGTTACAACCCGCGAAGATGCCGAGGTGATTCATGTGGAGCGCTTGCTGCTCCAGCCACCTCCGCCCCCGCCTGAAGTCAAAAAAATCGTGCAGAAGGTGGTTCGTGCGAAGATTATCCCCAATATTGTGCAAGACACTGTACCGGAACCTGAACCCGAACCGGAGCCAGAACCGATTGTGGTTACGGACGCAGAACCCGTTGTAGAGCCCCCCGCAGAGCCTGTGGTACCGCCACCGCCGCCGCCACCTCCTCCGCCGCCGAAGCCCTCGAAGGATTCGCTGATGAAGGTGACAAAGGCATACCTCATCGGGCTTTCCAAGGCATTCGAAAAGCAGAAGGACTACCCCGCTACAGCCCGTCGCCTCAAGCAAGAGGGCACTGTACGCGTACAGTTCACCGTCGCAAAAGACGGGAGCATCAGCGGTGCAGTCGTTGCAAAACCATGCCCGTATTCTTCGCTGAACGAGAGTGCGCTTGCCGCCGTACAAGCCGTCCCCAAATTTGACCCCATTCCAGCAGTGCTTGGCAAGGACACCTGGAAAATGGAGATACCTATAAAATACAACCTGCATTAACACTATTTTCATTGTGCAAGCTTTTCTGCAGCACTCGGCACCCATGTCATTGCGAGCGTAGCGAAGCAATCTCAATCCAAAATTTGGTAAGAGATTGCCACGGTCACTAAGTGACCTCGCAATGACAAAGTAAAGACTAAAAAAAAGGAAAGATAAACATGAACTACATCTTAGACTTTATCCAACAGGGCGGCGTCATCGCCTACGTTCTCGTAGCCATGAATTTCGTAGGCTACTCCATCATCGTGTGGAAAATCATTTCGCTGATTCTTTTTAACAGGAGCATTCGCAAACGTCTCCCATCCAAAATTCTACATCGTGTGGTGACGCACAATACCGATCACCACATCATTATCGAAAGCATCCGCACCGAAATCGCGCTCGCATTTTCTCCATTACAGAAAGGCATGACAACGATTGAAAACATCGCAAGCATTTCTCCACTGCTCGGCCTCTTGGGCACTGTTTTCGGCATCTTCAACGCATTCAGCGTCATTGCCGTTTCTGGCCTTTCTGACGCAGGTGCTTTTGCCACCGGCATCAAACTTGCCCTCATCACGACCGTGATTGGCCTTGTAGTTGCCATTCCGCATGTCATTTCGTTCAACTACCTGAATGCCCGCATGGAATCGGAGCAGGACAATGTGGAAAACGATGTTCTTTTGCAACTGGGCCGCATTCTGAAGGAAAAGGACCACAGACGCTCTCAGGGGGTTGCCGCGTCGCCTTCGGCTCCTCGCAATGACATTATTGATGAGGATGCATAAATGGCAAAGCGAACCCGCCGAATCCGCCCCGACATGACGCCGCTGATTGACTGCGTTTTCTTGCTGCTCGTATTTTTCCTAGTAACTTCCGTCTTCAAGCAAGACGAATCCGTGCTCAAGCTGATTTTGCCCGAAACGCAGAGCGAAGTCAAGCGCGACACGCCCGAGGGCCTGTACATCGAGCTTTCCGAAACAGAACTCGCCTTTAACGGCCAGCGTGGCACTCCCGACGAGCTCCGCGAAAAAGCCGCTACGGTACAGAATAAGAAATCCCCTGTCGCAATCAAAATCGACAAGGGCACCACTTACGAACGCATCGCTGTCATCCTCGATATTTTACAGGTGCAAAAACTGTACAACATCCAGCTAATTAACGAGATGGAAAGCGCGGAATAAGACCTTTTGTGGCATTTAGCCGCAAGGGATTACACTCTTCCGGCAAACTGATTGGCAAACAACAAGAGCCCCGAAACAAAGATCAAGAGTCCGCCCACAAGGGTTGCTACAGTGTAAATCTTCGTAGCGACATGCGTGTGGGCACTCCCCTTGTCAATACCCTTGCGGAAGGCTACAGCGGCAATACCGAAAGCCACATTTGTAATAGTCATGCCAATGCAGATGACTAACGCTCCTAAAAGTGAAAGCGCGACCATTGAATTCAGCAGGCAGAACAGCACAATCAATGCGACAGCCGGGCAGGGTACAACACCGGTAACAGCAGCAACACCGATAATTTCACGCCAACGCGCAGTAGGCGGGAGCGATTCCTCTTTTTCAACTTCCCCACAATGCTTACGCTGCGTGAAAAAGTCCTTGATTCCAAGCACCACCAGCAAAACACCCGTGAGCATAATCAATGCGTAGCTCGCCCTTTCAATGCCAATACGCCCCGTCTCGAACGCATTAAACACAGTCGCCTTGAAAATTGCATATAAAACAAGCAACAAGAGGACAGCACTCATCGTATGCGTCACGGTAATGCCCGCGCCAAGAGCAACGCCTTGCCGCCAGCGACCACGACGCGCAATAAAATACCCCACGACAATCGATTTTCCGTGCCCCGGGCCAAGCGCATGCAGCATGCCGTACAAAAGGCAAATAACAAGGAATTTCCAAATGGCACCCCAGTCACCGCTCTTCATTGCAGAAATCGCGGCCGTCAATTTTTCACGGAGAACCTTTTGCTCACGTGCAATGAACATATAGAAGGATTTCGATTTTTGTACAGGCTTTTCAGGTTCTGCAACAGCCGGCGTCACCGATACAGCAGATTCATTTACAGGCGTTCCATCCATTGCAGCACCTTCCACAGGCGCCACGACCTCAGTCGCGGCAGGAACATCCCCCGCCCCGCCAACATCAAAACGCTTTTTCTTGACAGCCGCCGAAGCAGCCACCACAATCAAAAGGACAAGCAAAAATACAATAGACTTTCTCATAGAGCACCAACACAAAATTTCCGCAGATTCTAATATAATAAATATGAAGAAATGTCCGCTTAAAATTACTCCAGATATGTCACTTCGCCCATTTGCGGCATAAGAACAGGTTTACCCGATTCTTGAGCAGCGCGGCGAGCATTTTCAAGCGGCTCCAAATAGCTATGCTTGCTCAAGCAGAAACGGGAATGATGGACAGTCATGTAACGGGCAGCACCAAGTTCCTGCATTTCTTTCGCGAGAAATTCCGGCATCGTGTGGATAAGAGCCCAATCTTTATTGTACTGTCCATTTTCGAGAATTGCAAGGTCAATCTCCGGGAACTTTTCGCCCACTTTGGCAAAATGCGGCCCGTAACCCGTATCGCCACCAATCCATACCGTGCGTTTGGGAGAAACAATGGCAAAAGATGCCCACAGAGTCTTATTCTGGCGCAAGTCACGACCCGAAAAATGCCTCGCCGGAGTCGCCGTTACCTTGAAACCAGCTCCTAAATCCGAAGATTCCCACCAGTCAAGTTCCACAAGTTTTTCAGTCGCATAACCCCAATATTCAAAATGCTCGCCCACACCGAGGCCCGTCACCACATGCTTTACGCGAGGTTCAAGTTCTTTTACCACCTGATAATCCAGATGATCCCAGTGGTCGTGCGAAATCACGAGAAAATCAATATCGGGCATATCGGCAGGCTTGTAAACGTCGGTGCCTTTAAACATCTTGTTCACGAAACTCACCGGCGAACCTTGATAAAAAACTGGGTCCACAAGAACTTTTTTCCCAGATAAATTCATCAAGTACGACGAATGACCAAACCATACAATCCAGTCACGATCGGCAGGAAGAGACTTCAAGTCCGTCTTGATTACATTCAGCGCCGTGTCGGGAATTCTTTGCGACTTGTCGCCGAACATAAAATCCTTCCATATCGCAAGAGCCCCCTTGTCCCCAGTCATGGTGACAGTTTCAACCTCGTTGACGAACTGTTTACCGTCGTAATTCGGAGACTGTTTAATCTGTTCAAGTCGTTTACCCTGTGGAATACGCCCGAATTTTTCCTGACTCAAGAACAGCACGCCAGCATCTCCTAGAATAAATAGAATGGAAAGGATAATTGCAGTAATCATAATTCGCTTTCTCTTTGGGGACATCAAATCAAATATATATACTTTCAAGACAAAGACCTGATGGTGGCACGTTTTGCCGCGCGTCAAAACGAAGTCGCCTTTGGCATCGCATTCACGCCAGGGATGGCAATGGGTACATTTTTCCCCTTTCTCGTTCCCGGATACATGTACTTTATCAGTAGCAACAAGGCTCTAAACAATACCGGAGCCGTTGCAGCGCAAGCAACCGCAGTCGCATTCCTTTACAACAACATCCTCAAGGCCATTTCGGGGCGAGCACACCCCGATGCCGAAAACAACAACGGAGAACTTTCACGCGATTTCAAGTGGGGATTCGGCAGGCGTGGCGTATTTTACGGCTGGCCCTCGGGGCACTCCATGACAAACGCTTCGCTTGCCATGAGTATCGCAAGCTACAACCGCGACAAACCGCTGGTCGTTGCCGGTTGCGGGCTTTACGCAGGCTACATCGCCACAAGCATGGTACTTGGCGCAAAAGGCGAAGCTCACTGGTTTTCTGACGCCGTCGCAGGAACGCTCATGGGGGCATCTATCGGCTGGTACATCGGCAGCGTATTCTACAAGGACAAAGTCGGTGAAAAATCCGAACCGTCAAGAGTCGCTATAGCCCCGCTATTTTACGACGACACCAAAGGCGCCGTCGTTTCGTTGAGTTTCTAATTGTCTATCTACGCTTACCTAACGTCCACACGCTGTACTTGTGAACCGACGCGGACCATGTAGGCACCAGCCTTCGGAACCTGAATTTCGAAACTGGCTGCATTTACCAGGCCATTCTGGACGACAACGCCCTGCATGTCATAAACGGCAAAGCGTTCACCCGTCATGGAGGTATTCACCTGAATGTGGCGGTCCATTGCATAGACTTTCAGGAGCCCCACACTTACACGGGATGCGAGCAGGGCATCCTTTTTCTCAACTTCTTTCTTCTTAATCGTAAGACTTCCGTCCTCGACTTTAAACACCACATTCGTATAATTGGCAGATGTATTCTTGAAGTTCTTCGTTGCAAGGCCCATAGCGTAGGTCTTGGGCTTGGTTCCGGACGCAATTGAATCACCCTTATAGCTTACGAAATCCAGAGAATACGCCTTAAGGCTCGATTTCATATCAAAGCCCCGTACAGAATGTTTCTTGCCGTCATACACCACGGTATCCTTATGTCCCTTGACGGTGACAACGATTTTTGTGGTATCCGGATTAATCGTGAACAGGCCTTTTTCAACACTCAGAGCGTAATTCGAATTGGCAGCACTATCAATCTTGGCGTTGATAGCGTACTCACCGGCATCCTCGCCCGCTTCACGAGTCAAAACGACACCCTTCAGGGAATCCTTGGTTCCGTCAATCTTGAGAATGCCCTCGACAGAATACTTCAGCTTAGGATCCTTTTTACCATAGGTCTTGGAGGCGTTAGCCACCGTCAGCACAGCCGGCTTCGGAGTAATCACAAGGTTTCCGTCCGTGATATCAAAGACCACGTTAGAATAGTTAACCGAAGTATTCTCGAAGTCCTTCGCCACAAGGCCCATGGGATATGTCTCCGCATCTGTCCCCGAGACAAGCGAGTCGCCCTTGTAGTTCACAAAATCCAAGGAGTAGACATCATTATCGGATGTCATTTCAAAGCCCCGCACGGAACGTTTCTTGCCATTATATTCCACGGTATCTGTGGTGCCCCTGACCGAGACCACAATTTTCGTGGTATCCGGATTAATCGACAACACACCTTTTTTTACGGTCACAGAATAATACGACGGATTGGCAGCAGGATTAACAGTTGCAGAAATAGCATATTCACCCGCATTTTCACCCGGTTCACGAGTAAGTTCGACTCCATTAAGCCGTTCTTTGACACCGCCGAAGCTCAAAAGGCCTTTAACAGAATAACTCCATTCTGGGTCTTTCTCTCCATAGGACTTGGAAAGGGTATCTACAGTCACAACAACCGACTTCGGGACAATCGAGAAGGTCGTATCTAGCATGCCCGCATAATTTCCTTTTCCGGCGAAATGCAGCGAAGCCGTTCCAATGTTGATATTATTTGCATACGAAAGCGTGTAATCAACACCTTCCTTAAGCAAAGCATAATTTTCGTCTAGCACCGTTACAACCGGCTTTTGGGCAGTACCACCATATTCAAGTTTATCAGAAAGCATCACAAGTTTCGGGGATATGGCCTTAACCTTCGGCAGTGTATCCGTTATGAACTTTCCTACATGTTTAAACTTTTTATTCAAAAGATCTTTCAAGAAATCCACATATTCATCATAACTGGCTTTTTCTTCGCCATGTGGATGATAAACCCATACAACACTGTCTGCCACAGAAGCTGCTCTCAGGTATTCTCGCATTTTTTCAATTTCGGCACTTATTTTGAGATCTTTGGAATAAGTATCCCAAATGCGCTTTACTGCAAGAATGAACAATGGGGACTTGAACAATGCGTCGTAATAGATAGACTCACGAAGATATGTTGTCCTTGTAGTTAAGGAACTCCAGTCAAAATCCCAAACAGGGCCAGCCTTAAAGAGATCTATATCATTCTGATAGGTGAAATAGCAACTCTTAGGATGCTGCAGTTCAATATTATCCATAAGGTCGTTAATCAGCCAGAATTTAGCCCAAGAATCGACATCGATAATTTTTGAATAGCGTTCGTCAGGAGGCGCGGCATTTTTCGTGTTCATTCCGCTGACATAGTTAGGATAAAGCAGCTTCTCCAAGTTTTCAATTTTTTTCTGGAAGCGGGTCAATCGGGCATTGCCGCCAGCTGTCAAAGCACCGTTACCGTCAACCATATAATCATCATTCTTGATCTTATACGGCATTTCTCGTCTCGACGTCTCGAATATCGGATTTTCGTCATAATTCTTATCCATTTCGACAAGGAAATCCTTATCTTCTTTATCCGACATTCCTTTATAGCCATCATAAATATTTACACGATTCACATCTACCTTGATAGCCTCCCCCAACCAATAAAGGCCCTTGTACTCACCATTAAGGAAGAGGTCAACATATCTTCCTTGCACGGTATAATCCATTCCGAGTTTTTTGCTCATATAAAAGGCAATATGGTTTTTCAAGAAACTATTGTCCAGATAATTGGCAATCAGAACCCAACGCTTATGTTGGGGCATTCCCATAATACTCATAGCCTTGTCTAATTTAAGCGCAAACGGTTTCTTTGGCTGGAGCAAAGTAGAATTGCCGCGCGCGCGAATACTCGTTTTCTTACTCGTAAATTCCCATTCTTTTTTTTCGGTGTAAGACAACGAAATAGAAGCATTATCAATCCATACATCCTTTGAATTAATTTCAACGTTACCAGGGGTACTCACATACAACTGGGGCAACCCCGTACTGACCACTGCACCCACGTTAGACTTTAGAACATTTCCCTTATACGTCGCTATGCAGTAAAAGAAGCGAACGTCCCCTTCATTCATCGCATTCGTACCATACGCACTACTGTTAGCCCCTTCAATTTTCTCATCCACCCTCGAAGGGTCACTGTAAGTGCGGTACCACTGGTAAGAAACCTCGTTACCTCCATAATTTACGGAAAAGATCAAGGTTCCCCATAACCCCTTAGGGACAACTGTAATTGGCGCAACTTGCTCTACAATATTGAAGCCACTCTGAGCAAATGCAGTCGTCGTCATGAACAAAGCCACAATTGCGGCTAAAATGCATTGTGTAATCTGCAATTTTTTGGCATGGAGCATTGTTTTATTCCTTATTTTGCAAATTAATGAACTAAAAAGTTTAGGTCATTCGAAAAATGAATAATAAAGTTACAAAAATGATGCAATTCCGGCAACTTTATCTTACGCAAATAGACATTACAGAAACCAAGCAAATTTTCTCATGCATTTTCCACGATAAGTCGAAGTTTTCCAAATATGGGTGTGACCCTCCGCACAATTTGCCCAAAACGGGCTGAATTTCACAAATAAATAAGTTTTATCCGGAGTGACAAATCCCGCTAAATGATATATCTTTACCCCAACGATTATTATGAAGATGCGTATATATATATTATTGCTTGCCCTACCGTTTGCCGTTCTCGCGAAAGAAGACAAGATTGCCGAAGACGCCATCCAACGACTCGAAGAGAATGCCGCGCTGACTCTTGACGACGACGCCCTTGAATCCCTGAAAGAAATTTCTGACAACTCCGATGCGGGCCTGCACATGCACCCCGGTTCCACGGTCAAAAACGAGCTCCAGGAAAGCGCCGCAGCCGAAGCAAGCGCCGATACAGTGGACAACCCGAACGAAATGACCCAGGAAGAAGCCGACGCTGAACTCGCCGCCTTTACCGATTCCGCATTCGCAGGCCAGGAGCTCAAAAAACTCCAACTGGACATGACCACGGCCATCGTCCCGACCGAAAGCCGCCGTATCGCAGGGCCTTACGGAATCCGCACCTACCGCATGCACCGCGGCATCGACTTGGGCCTTTGTCATGGCGAAAACCGCACCATTGTGGCCGCCTTTGCCGGGAAAGTCGTAAAAGTCCGCAACCAAGGCCGCCGCAGGGGCTATGGCAAGTACGTCATCCTGGACCACGGGAACGGCCTCACGACGCTTTATGCGCACCTCGCCAGCTGGAACGTGAACGTCGGCGACGAACTCCAGGCCGGAGACACTATCGGCGTCGGGGGTAACACGGGCCGCTCGTTCGGGGCGCACCTGCACTTCGAGATGCGCTATGAAGGCATCTACATCGACCCCGCCACCATTTTCAACTTTGAACAAGGCACATTCTGGAACGTGAGCGTCGAACTCGATCCGGAAAAGCTCCTCGCCGCCGAAGGTGGATTCCAGAAGGAACTGTCCAAGCACCGCTACTACAAAGTGCGCAGCGGAGACTGCCTCGGGAAAATCGCCCGCAAGTATGGCATCAGCATCCAGCGCCTCAAGCAGCTAAACAACATCAAGGGCAACCTCATCCGCCCAGGTCAAGTTTTGCGCTGTTCATAAACACACGCTGCAATTATTTGCATAGAAAAAGCGCATCCTGAACAGGACGCGCTTTTTGATTAAGGAAACAAATTACTTGAGCTTCTTGCCCTTCAAGTCGTAGCGGATACCGTTACTTTCGACGAACACCTTGTGAGTGTCAAAGCGCAGTTTCAGGGAGCCATCGGCAGCCTTTAACGCCGGGCGGCCCCTCGGGAGAGCATCGAGCCCATCGACAGCAAAAGACGGAGCAAAGCCTGAATTGAGCGCCTCTATGGCCCCCGCCAAGTAGGCGATCGGAGAGTTCCAGTTAATTGCAACCTCGTTGCTCGCATAGCTGCATTCGTCATCCAAGTAAGACTTAGCCGGGGCCCCGTTCACACGGTAATCTTTGCATTGCCATTCCTGAGAACCGATATCCTCGCCACCAGGTTGCGGACCGCCAACAAGCATCCCTGGTACCGGGTCCTGGATTCCATCGGCCTGGCTCGGGCGGTGGTGCGGGTGCATCGGGGACTTGGAACCGAAACCGGTCACATAGGACATATCCATCGGATTTTTGCCCAGCAAGTAATCAAGCGTACGTACTGCCGAGTTATAATACTTCTTGTCACCGGTTAAATAGTAAGCGTGAAGCAACCAGACACCTATGTTAGCGGCCGCGCTATTCGAGCCCCAGTAAAAGTTGCCCTTCGTCATGGGCACACCAAAGCCGGTCGAGGCGATTTTCGCATAGTGATTTGCGACCGCAAGCAGGCTATCTTTTGCTGCAGCGGCGTCGTCAAATACGTCTGGGTGGGTCGCCTTGCTGTAAGTGACCAAGCCGCTCATGTCGGCCCACCCCGGAATCGCCGTGAAAGCGCCTTCGCTCTTGTACGATCCGTCCTTAGTCGTCACATAAAGTTCCGCAGCAGCAAAATTCTTCTCGTCCTTGGCATTGTTGTCACTGTAAGTACCCGTCGCCACATCGTGCGGCTGCTTGTAGAACTCGTTCGGGTTCGCTTCGCCCCAGGCATACGCCTTCTTGGCGGCTTCGAGAGCCTTGGCGGCAAATGAGGCATCAAACTTCTCGTACACACGGGCAGCAACAGCCATCACTCCGGCAAAATCAAACGTTGCAGTGACGCTCTTTCCGATGATGTAACGAGTGTCCACATCTTCGTTCGGCATGATTGTTCCGCAGAACTGGAGCGTCGTCAGCTTGTGGTAGACTCCCCCGTCAGCCGCCTGCATGGTAAGCATCCAGTCCAGGTTGTACTTGATTTCGGCAAGCAAATCCGGCAGATTACCGTCGGCCGGGATGTTCCATTTGAGATTGTCAAAATAGGCTGGGAAATGTTCGTAGAGGCTCAAGAGCGTGTAGGTGGAAATGCCCGAATTTACGATGTACTTGCCGTAGTCTCCGGCATCGTACCACCCCTTGGGGCTATCGACAGTACCACTGCCGCCCGTCGCGGAGCTATGGAAAGCCACACCCTTATCGGGGTGACCGGCGCTGCGTTTCCACTTGCCCGCATACTGTTCTTCGAGAGCCATGGAAGCGCGCTGATAATAGAACCACTTCAAAAGCGCCTTCGAAACATCGCCATAAACCTTGTCCGCAATTTTCAAGTCCTTGCGAACTTCTTGACCGTTCACTTTAATAGTATAAGTTCCAGGAGTCTTGAGTTCGGAGAAATCGACGAGTTGAACGCTTTGGCCACTGCCGTCCCATTTCGCGGCAGTCGAAGGTGTCACAGAAAGCACTGTCTGGCCGGACTTGTCAACAAACTCAACATTACCACTACCCTCGAACAGCGTAAGTTCCTTGAAATCACCCGTTCGATAGCCAACTTGGTTGATATAGGCCGTTGCAGCAAAAGAAGCGCCAGACAAGGCAAGGATAGCCGAAGTTGTCAGAATCTTGGTATTCATGATATACTCCATTGAAAAGGGGCTCACATACATAAATTTATTGAAAAATAATCGAAAATGAGCTCCTAATTTTCCTCAGAAAGTGTTTTCTATGGGAAACAATCACCTTATTTGATGTTTTTAATGGCAAATTAGAGAATCTTCCAATTAGAACTTAAACGACACCCCTACGTACGGAACAACCTGAAATCCAGAAAAGATATGACTGAGGTTATAATCTATCGTTTCTGGATCATCGGAATGGCCAAAACGATATTCTCTCTTTCCAAGACCGAATAAATTCGCAGTCACATCTGCACCCATATTAATTCCCAACCTTTCTGTAATTCGATACCCCAAAACAATATCGCCACCTCCAACAAAATTAAACAGCAACGTTGAAAATTCATAAGTGGATTCCTCCCTCTGATAAGATTGCCCAAAATATTTCATGTCGCCACCGAAAATAGCATGCACCGCTAATATGAAATCATTTACAAATGGAGCAAAGCCCAATCCAACTTTTGAATTCAAATCAAAACGAGAATCTATTTCGTAATCATTCACAGGAAAATCAATAAAACCCATTCCCGCACCGACCACAAAAGACAAACCACTTTGAAAAACTAGATCACGAGTCCACTTAAATTGTAGTCCCATGGTCATATCCATTTTTAAATCACGATCGCGAGTAAATCTATCTTCGTATTTATGATTGCTGTACTGAGTCCACGTTCCACCCCAATCCATCGGAAGTGCAATACTAAATGTATGGAAAACAAAATGCTCCGTCTTTTTTTCATCACTTTGTGCAAAAGACGTTAATGCCAAGAGCATCACGGCAATAAGCACTATTTTTATCGAATTAGGCATTCCATCCTCCATCAAAAGTTTATACAAAAAGATAAATATAATTTAGCCAAAAAGGAATGTTACGTAGATTTCACTTTGCCGAGATAAAGTCTACATCTTTTTCACATTTATACAAAGTATCTTTTTTGATAACGCAATTTTCGTAAGCAACGGCAAACTTTTTCTCATTATCCGGAGAAATTGCCCTGGTCGTCTTTTCCGAAAAATGAATCCAATTCCCTTTTTCGTCAAAAAGGTTTATTTTGGCATACTCGGATTTCTGTTTTTTTATATAGACGGCCTTTTTTATTAGGGTACCCGCCGCATTGAAAGAGGAGCAAAACCGTTCCTCATACGACTCCCCTAGCGCATCAACCTTCCGCACCACCTTGCATTCGCTCATCAAGGAATCTTCATCGAGTTTCTTTTCCACGATGGTATCATTAGAAACCTTGTTCCCCGCTTGAGCGAAGCAATTCGTAAAAGAGAATACAAGCAAGATAAGAATTAACAACTTTAGCATTTTCAAACTACTTGGCAGGGAATTCCTCGAACGCCTTTGAATTTGCGTAGAGATCGTTGCCATTCCAGTCAAAGAGCGCGGGGCCCCAGGCGCCACTGAGCGTCGGTTCCCAGAAGAATGTGCCAATCCAGCGGTCCATTCCCTTTATCATCTCGTTCGTGCGCTTGCGCGAGCCGTCGTAATTGTAGTGGTTGTCCGAATCGCCGCCATTGTATTCCACGACCATAAATTCCAGGTCCGGGTAGCTTGAGGTGACTGTCTGGAAGAGCGATTTCCAATCATCGGGAGCCTTGTCTCCATACGCCGTGTAGGCGGAGAATCCCATTATATCGGCGGGGACTTTCTGGTTCTTGAAAATTTCCGTCATCCACCAAGTGACCGTGTTGGCCTGACGGATGCGTTCGATGTGCAGTACGGTCTTTGTCGAGGGAGAGACTTCCTTGACGGCACGAATACCTGCTTTGAAATACTTGGCAGCGTTCGCCTTGCCGCTTGCAGTACCCATGTCACCGTTGATTGCGGTAGAAGCCTTGTCCACGCCATTGCCCCAGCAGTCCGTGCTGTTGTTCGGCACATGGACAAGAATCCCGGGCGTTGTCTCGTTGCCAATCTGCACCATCTCGGGAACCGCGTTCACCTGTTTGAGTGCGTTCATCAAATCAAGGGTGTAAGCATAGACAGAATCGGCGAGTGCATCGGAGCTGCTGACCTTACGCCAACGCTCGGGAATAATTTGCTTACCCGGATCGGCCCAGTTGTCGCTGTAGTGGATGTCGAGCAGGAACGCCATACCGGCAGCCTTGATCTTTTGCGCGTAAGCGACGATGTGGTCCTTGTCGGCGTAGGCCTCGGCCTCGTGACCGCAACCTGACGCCGCATAGCCGTACTTTGCCTTGGGGTCAACAAAAGTCTTGAGGCGGATTGTGTTGAAACCATGGTTCTTGAGCACCGTAAAAATGTCCGATGCCGTTCCGTCCACGTCGTAAAACTTGGTCTTGCTACGCTCGTATTCCTGCACAGTCGAGATGTCGGCGCCCGTATAGAAGTCGAAATTGAAGAACTGCTCGGAAGCCGTGGACGACGGCTGCGACCCCGAGGACTGCAGCAATTCTGCGGAAGAAGAGAGCGCCGAGTTAGAATCCAATGAACGCCAGGGAGCATAGCGCGAGCTTGAACTCGGATACGGGTCCCATAAAATCAAAGAAGAAGAAAACGGAGGGAAAACGAACGAAGAAGACGAAGAACTCGTCGGCTGCGCGCCTGCCGAAGATGCGGATTCACCGGAAACCGACGAGCCCGCCGAATCCTGCTGCGTATCTGAATATCCCTGAGAAGGCGAAGAACCGTCTACTGTCGAGAACGAGGACGGAATAGTAAGTTCGTCCCCTACTGTTTCGCTACCAGGACCTGTCGAGGAATCGTTGCCGGAACTGGAGTCGCCGGAGCACCCCGCCAAGGCAATCAATGTGCATGCACAAAAAATAGAGTTTAAAAAGCTCCTAATACCCATGCCCTTAATATACATTCAAAATCGATTTAAGGGACGGCCCTTTCCAGAGATTTTGAACGCTTGTCGGCAATAAGCTGTTTCTCCGCTCTCGAAATATAATCCGGTATGGAATCGCGACCACGATTCCACAAGGTATAGCCGATACTCAAGCGCAGAGGGAATTTCAAATGTTCGCAGTTCTTTGTCAAAATCATGAGAATGTTTCGCCGCAAATAGAGAGCATCGGAAAAATCGTTCAATTCAGCAACAACAGCAAACTCATCAGAACCATAACGAGCAATAAAATGCCCAAGGCGCCCACAGACACTCTTCAGCGCTTCGCCGACAATCTGCAAAACAATATCACCCTGTAGGCGGCCGAAATTTTCGTTAATGTCCTTGAACTTGTCGACATCGAGCATGAACAGGAACAACTGCCGGTCCTTGCGAATATGCTGAACCTTTGAATCAAGGAATCGATTCAGATGACTCCGGTTATTGAGCCCTGTAAGCGAATCAACCGAAATACGTTCAGACTGTATGTTGAGAAAGATTAGCAAAATGCATATTGTAAGCCCGATGGAAATAGAAGGAGTCCCGGGAAGGACGCGCATTTGCAAGAACATCGCCGCAAGCGGTAAAACAACAATGGAAGAAAAAGCCAAATTAATGGAACGATCAGAATAAAATCGCTTCATAAAAATTCTGATGAACGAGATGCTACTCGGAATAAACAAGTAAAGCCCACACACAAGCATTTGGAATATGAAATAAGGCCCTCTGCAATAAAAGCCGTTCTCGTCAAGACTAAACAGCCAACCTGTCCAGAAGGAGCAGGCAATCGTAGACAAGGTCACCAGCAACGGAACGGCCGAGAGCACCCTCAGCCACTGTTTTCCCCATAAACTCTTGCACAGTGAACTCATTGCAAACTGATACCACGAAAACGTGAGCAAAAGCCCTACGACGAAATACACCGAATTCAAGAAAAGGTTTAAGACAGGATAGCTGGATTCGTAAAAAATAAAACAAAGGCAGTCGACCAGATTAAGGACCGCAGCATGAGCCACGATGCTAGCCATCAACGTGGAACTGACGTTATAGTCGGCATCCGATTTTATCTTTATAAGTAAAATTACGCAGATAATGGAACAAAAAGCGAGTAACTCTACAAATAAGGGTTCAGTCATACAATCCCCATAATCAATCCAACCAAAAAGGAAAGGTAATAAAAAAAAAGGAGAAAATCCCCCGCTTTCAAAAAAATTATTATTTACGGTATGACCGACCAGAAAGAAATCGATTTTTCGCGTTATTTCGAACTAAAGAAGCAACTGGAAGAAGCTAGCCGCCTGTACTACGAAGAAAATGTTTCGCCAATGAGCGATCAGGATTTCGATTTCGGGGTAAAGGAACTGGAAAAACTCGAAAAAACGTACCCCGAACTGGCGGGCAAGGCCAGCCTCACCAAAAACGTGGGCAGCGACCTGACCAATGATTTTGCCAAAGTCGCCCATGCGGTGCCCATGCTCAGCATCGCGAACGTATACAGCGCCGAAGAAATGGCGGAGTTCGTGAAGGCGGCAGAAGAAGGGATTGCGAGCTTAGACGAGAAACGAGATATACGACACTCGGGGCTTCGCCCCGTAGTGGATGTTATCCCCTATGGGGAGACGAGAGACGAGAGAGATACTTCCCAGTCGTCAAAAAAATGGATCTGCGAGCGGAAAATCGATGGCGTTTCACTCTCTATCGTGTACGAGAACGGACGCCTGAAGCAAGCCGCCACTCGCGGTGATGGAGCCCAAGGCGACGATGTGACATTGAATGCGCTCACGATTGCCGACATTCCCGAAACGCTTGACGCAAAGAAACTGAAAATCGACCCGAGCGAAATACCCCAAGGCACATTCGAAGTACGCGGCGAAGTCTACATGGAGCGCGAAGCCTTCGAACGCCTGAACGAGCAGTTCATCTTGGAAGGCAAGAAGATTTTCCAGAACCCGCGCAATACTGTCTCGGGTTCGCTAAAACTCAAGAACGTGGCCGAATGTAAGACGCGCCCGATGCGCTTCTTTGCCTACCACATTCCGCAGAGCAATAACAAGACGCACGAAGAAAACCTGCAACAACTGAAAAAGCTCGGTTTCCACACAAACGAATACTGGACTGCCAACAACACCGACGAAATCATGAAGATTTCGGAGCAGATCGGCGCAAGCCGCGACAGCCTTCCCTTCGAAATTGACGGCATGGTCGTGAAACTGAACGACCTCGCCATGCAGCGCGAGCTCGGCTCCACGAGCAAGAGCCCTCGCTGGGCCATCGCCTACAAGTTCAAGGCAGAGCGAGCCTATACACCGCTCCTTTCCGTAGAATTCCAGGTGGGCCGCACCGGTGCGGTCACGCCGGTGGCGAACCTCGCACCCGTGCGCCTCGCGGGCACCACCGTCAAGCGCGCCACTCTCCACAACTTCGACGAAGTCGCCCGACTGGATCTCCACTTCGGCGACACCGTCGGCGTCGAGAAGGGCGGCGAAATCATCCCGAAGATTACCGACGTCAAGAAAGAACTTCGCCCGGCCGGTGCCCTCCCCGTGACCGCCCCGGCGAACTGCCCCGAATGCGGAGAGCCGCTCACGCACATCGACGGCGAAGTCATCCTCCGCTGCGAAAACATGCACTGTGCGGCGCAGGTGCAATGTCTGTTCGAACATTTCGTAAGCCGCGAGGCCATGAACATCGAAAACCTCGGCCCCGCCCTCATTGCAAGCCTGATTGCCACAGGCAAAATCAAGCGCATCCCCGACTTGTACCGCCTCACCCTCGAAGACCTCGAATCGCAGGAGCGCATGGCCAAGAAAAGCGCCCAGAACGTCTTTGACGCTATCCAGAAATCTAAAGAAAAGAGCCTGGAAAACCTTTTGCACGGCCTTGGCATCCGTTTCGTGGGCCGCACCAGCGCAAGGAACCTGGCCAAACACTTCCGCACGCTCGAAGCCATACGAACCGCAACCGTAGAGGATTTGCAAAACGTAAACGACGTGGGCGAACGCATCGGGAAATCCGTCTACAAATTCTTCCACACCCCACTCTACACGAACGAAATCGACGAACTCGTGGCCCTCGGGCTGCCCACCGAATTCAAGGGCGTCGTGAAGACGCTGTTCCAAGGGCAGACCGCCGTTATCACCGGCACGCTCCCGAACATGGACCGCGACGAAGCCCGCAAACTCATCGAAGAAAACGGTGGAAAAGTCGCAGGTTCCGTGAGCAAAAAGACGAGCTGGGTTTTGGCTGGCGAAGCGGCCGGTTCCAAGCTCACCAAGGCGAACGAGCTCGGCATCCCCGTACACGACGAAGCGTGGCTTTTGGAGCAAATCAATAATACAGAAAGGCCCGCCGCAAGCGGCGAGCCAGAGCAAACAAGCCTCTTCTAAGCTATTCTGTTACCGGAGCCGGATTTGCGGCCGGAATCGAATCTGTGGCTGGAATCGAATCCGCTGCAGGCACAGGATTTGTTGCTGACGTCGAATCTGTTGCAGGTGCAGGATCTGTAGCCGGAATCGAATCTGTTGCCGGAGCAGGATCTGTTGTTGGAGCCGGATCCGTTACAGGCGCAGGAGTAGCTGTAGACGGATTCTCAAAGTCTGCATCGCTCATTCCATAGAAGCGGATATCATCCAACCAAATTTCCAGCATTTCATCGACAACCTTGCCATATCCGGCCCCGTTGCTGAACTGGAGATTGCGAACATCGTCATTGTGTTCAAGCCATTCGGCACCGAGACTTTCCAACTCGGACCACGGGCTAGGAGCCCACTCGTCAAACCAGATCGTGTACTGTTTCCACTCCGGAGTCAACGAAATTTCCGTACCGAACGCCCCCCAATTCTGAAGGCAGCAAGTTTCGGCGAAGTCGGATACCCAAGAAACCTTGAAATCGCCCGTACCCTTAGCCCAGAATGTAAGAGCCTTGAGGTTCGCGAAATTGGCCCGCAAACCTTCGGGATAGAATGCAGTACCGAAACCGGCCCACGGATAGGAATCACCCACCAAGTGCAGCTTGAAGTACAAACCGCGCCCCTCATGGCCCCCATTCGTTATCAGTTTCTGGAAATTCGTCTCGGTATAAGCATTCGTCGTATCATCCACCATAATGGAAGTGACAAGCGTGTCCCCGCCATCCATGGTAACAGTGCTCGTAAAGTCACAATAGGCGTACCAGCGGCCAGCCGCACTGTCCACCGGATTGCCGGCAGCAAGCGTCATCTTGGCAGAAAGGGCCGTGACGTTGATATTTCCGCCTTCGTTCTGGTCAAAGTCATCTAAGAGCACATAGCTCAGCGTATCGAGGCTCGGATATTCCAATTCATCGAACTTCATTGTAGGATGAAGCAGGGCTCGCATCAAGTAATCCTTCCACGTTCCCGTAACTTCATTATACACGCCGAAACCGCTACAAAATTCCCAATAGGCCCAGCCGAATCCCATTTTTTCAGCAAGGTTCACCATGAACGAAGTCCAAGTCTCGCGGGAAACGCTGTCCGCAGCCTCATATGCACCGAATTCGCCGAGATAGACAGGCACACCCTTGGAATCAGCCCATTCCTTGATAGAGGCAAATACATTCTTTATCGTCCGCATTTCACCAAACGTAGCCTTCCATTCCTTCCCAGTGGGATATTGCGGACTCACAAAGGTAGCCCCCTGGTGCGTGAACGCGAACGGGTCGTAATAATGGAATGTAACAATCAGGTTCGTTGCGTCAGTCGGCAATTTGAGCAGCGATGCCGCCGAAGCATTATTGTAGTTATGCGTACCCACCATCACAACTCGTTGAGGATCAACCGCACGCACGACGTTCACAATGGAATCCACGAGAACATTCCACTTGGCCGAAGTCAGTTTACCTCGAGGTTCGTTCAAAGTTTCCACAATCAATGAGTCTGCGGGGTATTTCACCACTTCCGTCATCATCTGGCGGTAGACATCCAACAAACAAGGAATTTGCGTATCAGGATTCGAATCATAGATGGCGTCCCAATGGTGAGCGTTCAAGACGACAACCATGCCATTTTTAATCGCAAGATTAACCGCCCAAAACACCTGCTTCATCCAGGGTTCATCAACAACGCACTTGCCATCCTTTTCTTCAACGTGCTCTTCCCAACTTACAGGGATGCGCATGTTCTTGAATCCGGAATCACCAAGAGCCTTGAAATCATCAGGAACGACGGTCTCGCCCCAATTGCTTTTGAACTGAGTTTCGTCGAACTCTTTAAAATTCGAATTCGGAGCCTCAAACACGTTGCCCAGATTGATGCCCGGTCCCATTGTGCTCACAATGCGCTTGGCAAGCCCCGGATCGACATTGACAACCACAGGAGTTCCGCTAGAACTGGACCCGTCAAGATTGGGATTCTGCATATCCGAAGAAGATTCCACAACCGGGATACTGGAATCAACCGGCTCCGGGTCCGTAGACGACGAATCGTCAGAACAGGCGACAAAAGCCAATACAGCCCCGCAAAAGAGCACCTTTCCCATACTTTTCAGATAATTCATATTACCTCACCTTTTATTTCCAACATATAGTATAGAAACATAAACGGCTAAACGTTCCATTTTTGGGACATTTTTTGGTTACACCGGAAAACACGAAAAACCGCCACAGGGTATCTGCAGCGGATTTTTTAAAGATTTTAAAGGTTCCGAGAATCTATTAGTCGCCCGTACGGTAGTTCGGGGCTTCCTTCGTAATCGTCACGTCGTGCGGGTGCGATTCACGGAGGCCTGCGCCCGTGATGCGGACGAATGTCGCCTTTTTGTAGAGTTCATCGAGGTTTGCGGCACCGGCATAACCCATAGCAGAGTGGATACCGCCAATCAGCTGGTAAACGGTGTCGCGGAGCGGTCCCTTGTACGGAACACGGCCTTCGATGCCTTCCGGAACGAACTTGCGCGGTTCCTGGACGCCACCCTGGAAGTAACGGTCGGCAGAACCGGCCTTCATCGCACCGAGGGAGCCCATAC
>JAEERM010000054.1 GCA_016285835.1 Fibrobacter sp. | reverse complement strand
TGGAATCCCACGGATCGCTTTCGAGCTGCTTCATGCCGAGAGAGATGCGTTCGGCATCTTCTTCGACCTTGAGAACGACAGCTTCGACTTCCTGACCGACGGTGAGGATCTTGGACGGGTGCTTGACGTGCTGCGTCCAGGACATTTCGGAAACGTGGATGAGGCCTTCGACGCCAGAATCCAGTTCGACGAATGCACCGTAATCGGTAATGGAAACAACCTTACCCTTGACGATGGCGCCTTCCGGATAACGTTCGGCAATGTCCTTCCACGGATGCGGCTTAAGCTGCTTCATGCCGAGAGAGATACGTTCCTTCTTGTCGTTGAAGTCAAGCACCATGACTTCGACTTCCTGGCCAAGCTGGACCATTTCGGTCGGGTGGTTGATGCGCTTGTAGCTCATGTCAGTGATGTGGAGGAGGCCGTCTACGCCGCCAAGGTCGATGAACGCACCGAAGTCGGTGATGTTCTTGACGATACCCTTGCGAACCTGACCCTTCTCGAGAGTTTCGAGAACGTCGCCACGCTGC
The DNA here is from genome assembly GCA_016285835.1 of Fibrobacter sp. Taxonomy (GTDB): domain Bacteria; phylum Fibrobacterota; class Fibrobacteria; order Fibrobacterales; family Fibrobacteraceae; genus Fibrobacter. The sequence goes on along the minus strand of JAEERM010000054.1, from coordinate 22,451 downwards.
TTGTTGCGTTCTTCTTCGAGAACGACGCGGCGGGACACGACGATGTTGCGGCGGGCCTTGTTGACCTTGATGACCTTGAGGTCAAAGTCCTGACCGATGAGAGCGTTGATATCCGGGATCTGACGGAGGTCGATCTGGGAACCCGGGAGGAAGGCGTCGATGCCGAACAGGTCGACAACCACACCGCCCTTGATACGCTTGGTGAGCGTACCGCGCACGACTTCGTTGTTTTCGAAAGCGGCGTGGATGCGGTCCCACACGCGCACGAAGTCGGCCTTCTGCTTCGAAAGGATGAGACGGCCGTCTTCATCTTCGAGCTTTTCGACAAACACTTCGATTTCGGAACCGATTTCGAGGGAGTCCGTGTCCTTGAATTCGGCACGGTCGATAACACCTTCGGACTTGTAGTTGACGTCGATCAGGACTTCCTGCTCGTTCACCTGGCTGATCTTGCCCATGACGAGCTTGCCCTGTTCGAGGCAATCCATACCGGCATAAACGTCGGCGTTCTGCTTGCGGAAGTCCGGGCTGCATTCGCCCTGAGCGGCGAGGATTTCAGCGAGATCTTCTTGAGTTCCGAATTTGAGATTTTGAGACATATGATTTTTTTCTTGGAATTCGTAATTAGAGTCTAGTGTTTAGGATCTAGGATCTAGAATCTAGAGGCTAGGGGCTATTGGCTAGTTTTAATTATGAACTCCTGTTGATTGTTATGGTTAAAAGACTCAGGGCTACGCCACTACACCTACGTAGTCGAGAATCTTTTGCACCTGTTGTTGGATTGAGATGTGTGTAGTGTCAATTTCGATTGCGTCGTCCGCCTTCTTGAGGGGGGCGTTCGCGCGGGAGGAGTCCAGGCGGTCGCGTTCGACCAGGTTCTGGAGGACCTCTTCAAGAGTTACCTTCTCGCCCTTCTCAAGGAGTTCCTTGTAGCGGCGTTCGGCGCGGACCTTCACGTCCGTCACCATGAAAAACTTGTACTTCGCATCGGGGAACACGACCGTACCGATGTCGCGGCCGTCCAGGATGCAGCTCTGCTTCTTGCCGATTTCGCGCTGCTGCTTGGTCATCGCGGCGCGGACCGACGGGAGGGCGCAGTAGACGCTCACGTTGCTCGAGACCTTCATCCCGCGGATTTCGGATTCGCGGGAGACACCATTAATCAGGATGTGGTTTTCGGAGTCGAACCCGAGCGTGAGGTTAGAGAGCAGTTCGTCCATCGCCGGGCCTTCCTCGGCCGGCAGTCCTTTGTCGAGGGCGGCTAGCGTCACGGCGCGGTACATGGCGCCCGTGTCGAGGTAAGTGATACCGAGGGTCTTGGCCACGATCTTCGCGGTCGTGCTCTTCCCAGTACCGGAGCCCCCATCCAAGGCAATAACAAAGTTTTCAGAACTACTCATGAGTGGGGACAAAGATAGAATTTTTTCTTTTAATATTCAAGCAGCTCGTAGTAGTAATGGTATTCGACCAGGGGCTCGTACTGGGAGTAGATGGCCTCGGAGCCATCGTCAAATACGGTCAGGAGGCCCCCATCCACTGGGAACTGGTAATAATAGCCCCTATCGTCAACTCCCCTTTCGTACTCATTGCCGTAAAAGATGTACCGGTCTTTGTCGAAAATCAGGACAGCATAGCCATCGTCTTCGATGCGCAACGAGATGGAAAAAGACCTGGAAAGCGAGCGAGCCTCGTAGCAGCCATATTCGCCCAAGGCATCGTAATCGCACTCTTGGCTGAAGAAATAGGTAAACGTGACCTTGTAGGCGCGCGGACCAGACGTAATGTAGTTGTCGTTATCACCGCAGGCAGAAAGCATCATTGCCGCAAGCAGGGCAACGAAAACTAAGCAACGTTTCATATCTACCTCCAAAGCAAAATCCCCGAACGAATCGGGGATCCGCATTACAAACAAATTATATCAGCCTTCCAGATTAATAGTCGGATTCGTAGTCACCGTGGATCTCTTCCTTGGCGCGTTCCTCGTCTTCGTCCGGTTCGTTATAGGCTTCAGGAGCCTGCAAGTCACGGGTGCTGCCGTACTTGCGCTTTTCTTCGTCAGTAAGCTTGTTAGTGAAGACTTCGACTTCCGGTTCGGCCTTGGCCTCTTCTTCTTCGCCCTTCAAAATCTTCTGGCCTTCTTCGATGCGGCGCTTGATGCGGGCATCTTCCATTTCCTTGAGATTGGTGCCAACCTTGGCCTGATCTTCGGACATCACATAGCGTTCGTTAGCCTCGTCCATGGCCTTCTTGATACCGACAAGGCGACCGTGGCGGTCAAGTTCGAGACCGGCCTTGCGGAGAGTCGAGAGCGGGAGACGGCGAGCAGCCACCTTGTACTCTTCCTTAAACTCATAACCGTCCGGACTGATGGCATAAGCTTCGTCCTGAGTGACATAATCAAGGGCTTCTTGCCAACGGGAACTCTGCACGCATGCCGCGAAACCGGCGAGGGCGTTATCCAGCTGTTCCGGGTCTTTCGAAGAACCCGCACAAGCGGAAAGAATCATTGCAACAAAAGAGAGACCCAATAAAATTTTTTTCATAGGAAGACCTCCGAAAAATTATCCCGCATCAAATATACACATTTTTATCACAATTTCGTGAAGTTTAAACAAAATTTATCCTTGAGAACAAGTCCATAGACCAGAGGGCCCTACTTTTTCTACATTAGCGCGCATTATGAGCGAAAACGCAGACATTTACCGCATCAACACTGCCGACGGACGAGAAATCATCCTCATCGGCACCGCCCACATTTCCCAAAGTTCCAAGGAACTGGTCCGCGAGACCATCGAGAATGAATCTCCGGACACCGTCTGCGTAGAGCTCGATGAAGGCCGTTTCAAGTCGCTCAAGGAACCCGACCGCTGGAAAAACACCGACCTCAAACAAGTCATCAAGAAAAAGCAGTTGGCGACGCTCATCGCAAACCTCGTCCTCGGGTCGTACCAGAAGCGCATGGGCGCCCAGACCGGAGTGAAGCCAGGAGCCGAACTCAAGGAAGCTGCAGAAACCGCCGAAAGCAAAGGCGCCCAACTAGTACTGGCGGACCGGGATATCAAGATTACACTCAAGCGCACCTGGGCATGCACCCCCTGGTACCGCAAGCTCAGCCTTTTGGGCGGGCTTTTCGCGAGCATTTTCGACAAGACCGAAATCAGCGAAGAAGAACTGGACAAGATCAAGGAACAGGATGCCCTCAGCAGCATGATGCAGGAATTCGGCAAGTCGTTCCCCGAAGTGAAGCAAGTGCTCATCGACGAACGTGACCAGTTCCTCGCAAGCAAAATCAAGAGCGCTCCCGGCAAAAAAATTGTCGCCGTCGTCGGCGCAGGCCACATGAGGGGCATCGCAAACATCATCGAGACCGACAAGGAAATCCCGAGCGAAGAATCCATTTGTGTCATTCCCAAGGGTTCCCCCGTCTGGAAAATTATCGGCTGGGCCATCCCCATCGCCATCATCGCAAGCATCCTGTTCGTCGGTTACGAAGCCGGCTTCAAGAAAGCCGGGGAACTCAGCCTCCAGTGGGCCATGCTCACGGGCGGCGGTGCCATGCTCGGCACGATTATCGCCGGCGGGCACCCCCTCACCATTCTCGTTGCACTGGTCATGGCTCCCTTTACCGGGCTTACCCCGCTTGTGGGCGTCGGATTCTTCACGGCACTCACGCAGGTGTACATGCGCCCGCCCCGCGTGCAGGAGATGGAAACGCTGGCCGACGATGTCTGGCAAGTGAAGCGCTGGTGGAAAAACCGCGTGACCCGCGTTATCCTGTGCTTCCTTTGTCCGGGAATCCCGGCCATTATCGGGAAGATACTCGCGATATTCAAGATATATCAGGCGTTTTAGGATATTAGAGATTAGAGGCTAGAGATTAGAGGCTAGAGCGACCTTATTCTCCCTAGTCTCCAGATCCTAGATTCTAGCCCCATCTTACCAATTCACGCCTAGTTCCACATTGTATGGCAACCCGAGTGAAGCGACACCCAACGCCTGGCCAGACACCCATGCATTGACTCTGTACGGGCGGTGCCCAAGGTTATGTAACTTGACAAGGTAACGCTTGCCCCTGACAAACCCGAACGTTTTCTCCATGTACCAGCCAGACAAGGGGTACGTCCCGTTGTCGAATATTATGGAGCCCGTCATTTCGACGCCGTCCTCCGGAGCGATTCCGAGTGTAACTACAGCCGGAGTCCAATCGTTCGGGAACCCTGTAATTTCAATCCAGAGATCACCTTCGGGGATGACATTCTTGGATTCGTTCACATGCAACGCTATCGGCATAGCCGAATTGCACCCGTTGTCCTGCGGGCATTCCGGTTCCACTTGATTAACGGGGTTGTCCGTCAACTTTCCGGCAAAGCGCAAATTGTCTATCCAAAGAGAATCCGCCGTATTCAGCACAATCTGGAAACGAGCATCATGATGCTGTTCCGAAAGAACTTTCTTCACGCGGGACGGCACTCTGAACTCGTAAGACTTCCAGTTTCCAAAATAGGGTTTCAACTGAATCTGCTCGCCAAGTTGTATTCGCTTGTTCGAAGACGGCACGTAGAGCCAAAGTTCCAGCGTACCGATCCAATACGGGTTCTGTGTACTCGCAGGAACGAAAACATCCACGCTCATTCTCTCACCGATAACATCAAAATCCGATGTCGATATATTGCGACTTTCAATGACTTTCCACCCAGCAGGGGTGACGAGGCTCGTGTTGCCCTCGCTCTTGCGGTTTCCGTCCAAAGCAAGTGTTGTATGTTGCGAATGCCAGTCCGTAGCGACCTCAAAGCGGCCCACAGAGAATTCTGCGAACGATTTTTCCAGCAAATCCAGACTATAATTCGCACCATTGGAATTCGTCCCGATTATTGCCACGATATTGCCAGGTTTCGCAAACTCAGCCGAAAGCGGGACTGAGACATATCCAAAACCGTTGTTTACCACATTCACAGAATAAATCGGAACCGAAGGCTCGGAGGGTTGATAAACTTCAATCCTGTCGAAAGAGCCTAAATCCTTCGAGGAAAGACGCAAAGAATAGCTTCTGCCAGCAAGAGTGGCCTCGATTTCAAAACGATCAATATCCGAGCCGGTTTGCAAGTAAGCGTTCACCCGCTTTTCGGGTTTGAGTTTCACGAGGTTGGTATTCGATTCGTCGGTACAACATCCGGTAACCATAAACTGACCATTACGGACAAGTTCAAACGCATTCGGGTCCACTGCCTCTGTAAACGGGATGGAATCCGGCAGGGAAGTCCCCACGCGGGTCGTGTGCGCGACACCACCGGGACTGGACATCGTAATTTCCCACCGGTAAGTTCCATTCTTGCTTATGGGAGGCATGTCCGCATAATAGAAACCATCACCCGCACGCAAATCTCCGCCAATACCGTCGTCGTGCAAAGTGAAGTTCACCACGTTCCCGTCTGGTGTGACCAGTTTTCCCACAGCATTGACATCGGCAAGGACTCCCCCCAGGCCCCGGACCGACGCAGAGAAATACTTCTGCACGGGCCACTCAAACAGCCCCTCTGGGAAAATTTTCACATTCATAGAATGTTCCTGATACTCACCCGTAGCAATAACCCTGAAATCTACATTAGTGCCGGGAAGGTTGTTTTTGACCTTGAACGCAGAATTGGGCAACGACACTAGCGTGGCCGAATCAACTTCGGCTGTGAAGTAGACCGTGTTGCCAATTGTATTGGATGTCGGGAAAAACGGGATGGAGGCCCCGCCTTGAGTAAGCAATTCAATCGGGTTACCCGCAGAACTGGACGATGAACCCGAGGTACTGGAAGACGGAATATCGTAAGACGCATAGACGCGAGCACGCTGGAGTCGCCGAGGAAGATTGATATCACCCGAATTTTGGGTATGAGTTATTGAAGCCGCCTTGAGCTGGGTGTTCCCGGGCACCGCAGCTAGAACATTCGTTATTGAAGCAACCACATCGTGTTCCATTCCGGTTTCACCTTCATAATACTCCCCGCCAGTCTCTGCGGCCATCGAGGAAAGTAGTTCCCTGCTAGCGTTTGCGCCGTAAGCGAGCGCATAAATGGGGACATTCCTTGATCTGTAGAGCGCTTTCACCTCCTCTTCTGTCCTCGAAGGCGCTCCAGCCGTATAGTTTATTCCGTCAGTAATGACATAAAGAATCTTTTTACTTGCCGCGTTTGTTGAGAAATCATTGATAGCAGAATACAGAGCATTAAAAAGCACAGTCGTGGTACCTACAATGGTGATATTATTTATTGCAGTTTCAATATCCACCATAGACTGGACTGTGTTGAGAGAACGGACTTTATCAACATTGTCATTGAATGCATAGACACCGACAGAAACGTTTGAGTTATTGTATGTGGGGTCAGCACTCAAATACGCCTCAGCGATACTCTTTGCCGACAATTTGGCCTTTTCGAGTTTATCTTCAACACTCATGCTCAGGGAATTGTCCACAAGTACGATGACCTCTGCTTCAGGGCGGTCCCACTGGATATTGAGATACTTGTGCGTTGTCCTTCTATACACGGAAGAAGGGGTGTTTGCTAGCTCAACTTTCATATAGGGAAGATTATATGTTTTTTCATGACCACAAGTCTGGCCATGTAGCCAAACCGCATGGCCCTCCTGCACCTTACCCGTAGCAGGATCATAATTCATCATGTAGGATTTTGCCGTAAACACATCCGATGCAGTAGGTTTCCTCTTGGCAAGAGACTTGAACCAATATCTCAATGGTATTGTAGGCGCCACTCCAAAATGAACATCATACATAGGATCTCTAGAAATGACGTCCCACGCAGAAGAAGGGCTTCCATTCTTACGATACTCCATTCCCTGCTTGCAATATGGGTTAATATTGAACTCAGTACTGAAATTTGCCCATTGCCACTGAATTCCATTAATTCCATTAAAAGAGCATCCATAGGATGTCGCTACTTCATATTGGTTGTCCATTATAGAATGAGCAACTCGGCTTCTATTCCATCCAGGCAAATCAAAGGTCCATGATCCAGAACCCGCGCTCCGGATGTCAACATTGTTTTTATTTTTATCCTTCAAAGTAAACGAATATGATGTTGGAGAATCCCAAAAGACCTGATCTATAGTTGCATAATCGTCCACTAACAAGCCAACTCCACCAGGATAGGTATAATTTGCAGGATAGTCCAAAAATGTTTCAAGACCTTGCGGGAGATTTTCAACCGGATAAAAAATTATGGGCGTCCCTGAAGTGAACGGGGATAGTCGATCTTTAAATTCCGTATTTTTCGGATCAACTTCATCATGATTTCTTGTGTCTGTTACAATTATTTTATTCGACACAGGATCTGCCGTCACCTCAATCCATCCGAGGGGGAGAGCAGTCTGAGTATAGTCATCCGTTACTCCATAAATATAATGTCCACTTTCGTGAGCCAACGTCATACCAAAATTTAAGCGTTTTCCCTCATCGCTAAAGTTGTCCCGTCCAGCGCCCCAATCATCGGACATAAAAATTATGCCATTTGTTACGAATCCGCCTACATGGGCCCGAGGCCACTCATTTGTTATGTTCCATACAATGTCTGCACTTGAGCAATAACGTTCTCCCGTATATATGGAAACGTTTCCAAGAAAATTAGCTCCATTTGACATTTCATATATAGCATCGGCATAATACCCAATGACATCTTCATAATTAGCTTCTTGAACAGACGTAGGAGTCCGCTCTAGACAGATGGAGATGTCTATGACTTCCTCTTCAGGTTCCCCATCAGCACCAAGGCTAACCACTCTCACTCCACCAGCCATTGCGATGGAAACAGATAAAAGAATTATAAGAAGTTTATTCATAATATTTTTCATTTATATTTATTTCTCTCAGAAAGCACAATTGTTTGTTTTTTTTTACAATTTTTCCTCACATTTCATTCCAAGTTACCATATATTATTTATATGCAAATTAAAGTAATGATTATACTTGCATTGAATGTGTTGATTTTCGCCCAAGAATCAATCCCTGATGGCAGGGATCCTTCCATACACGAACAATGCATACCTAATTATTATGAAGGCCTCAATCCAAAAGGCATGCAACGACTAGTGGACAAACCCACAGATAGTACGGACATGTCTACATTCCCAAGTCTAGAGCATACAGTGAACATCTCAGGAATTGTTGATTCAGTTGTTCCTATAGTCACAGATAGCATGTTGGGAGACATTGACCTCAACTCCTGTGTTGAATATGAAATAAATGGGGAAATACACTGCCATTACAGCATTGTTGGATACCTAGACCCCTCTAGCAACCGACAGGAAGAGGTAAGACACGTCCTTCTGCGAAATTTCAAAGCTTACTTCGAAACAGAATCGCCCATGACAAAAGCGCTGGATTCTTCTTGGATTTATTACCCTAAAAAAATTGAACTTAAAGTTGGAGATTCGCTTTATATAAAGGGGTATTCGGCTCTATTCAACAACACCAAAAAAGAAGTCTGTACATATTTCCCTTCAGCTGTAGTTGTCGGCGAATACTTCGTCAACCCGACAGAGGACATTCTGTCGACGCCGCGTTCCCGCGTGTTGAAAGTCGAAAAGCCCAAAATTCACAACCGCGATGCCGGCGGCCGCTGCGTGAATGACAAGAAAAGGAATGTGATTAGGTATTAGGCTCCAGGCACGAGCCTCACCCCCACTACCGCTTTGTTCAAAATGAACGTATATTATCTGTATGCGTTTACTGATAGTCATACTTGCATTGAATGCGTTGGTTTTCGCCCAGGAACCAATCCCTGATGGCAGGGATCCCTCCAAACACGATCAATGTCTCCCACTTTTTAAAGAATACAGCAACCCAAAAGGGATGCAACTCCAGCTAGATTTGCCTACAAACGAAACAGACATGTCATCATTTCCAAGTCTAGAGCACACCGTAACCATTTCGGGAATCGTTGATTCAATCCTCCCCATTATAATAGATACTGCATTACAAAAATACGATATCAACGCCTGCGTTGAATTTGAACGTGAGGGAAATACATTCTGCGACTACGGTCTTATCGGATATGTAGACTCAACTAGTATACGGCAAGAACCAGTAAGGCGCGTTCTTCTCCGCAATTTCAAACTCTACAACGAAAATGAATCTCCCATGACTAAAGTACTGGATTCATCCTGGATATATTATCCAAAAAAATTTGAATTAAAAAACGGAGATTCCATTTTTATAAAAAATTATTCAGTGTTGTTTCGTAACATATGGAAAAAAAACTCATGTGATTATCATCCTCTAGCAACCGTTGTCGGCGAATACTTCGTCAACCCGACAGAAGATATCTTGGCAACGCCGCGTTCCCGCGTTTTGAGGGTTGAAAAGCCCAAAATTCACAACCGCGATGCCGGTGGCCGCTGCGTAAACGACAAGAAAAGGAATGTGATTAGGTATTAGGCGCGAGGCACGAGCCTCACCCCCTCTACCGCTTTGTTCAAAATGAACGTATATTATCTGTATGCGTTTACTGATAGTCATACTTGCATTTAATGCGTTGGTTTTCGCCCAGGGAACATTCCATAACGGCAGGGATCGCGAACGATGCATACCTAGTTACCACGAATGTCTCAACCCAAAAGGCATGCAACGACTAGTGGATGATCCCACGGATAGTACGGACATGTCTACATTCCCGAGTCTAGAGCATACCGTGAACATCTCGGGGATTGTTGATTCAGTCGTCCCAATAGTTATGGATACTGCAAATGGGAAATTCGATATCAATTCCTGCGTCGAATACGAAAAAAATGGAGAAACATTCTGCCATTACAGCATTGTTGGATACCTAGGCCCTTCTAGCAACCAACAGGAAGAGGTAAGACACGTCCTTCTGCGAAATTTCAAAGCTTACTTCGAAACAGAATCGCCCATGACAAAAGCGCTGGATTCTTCTTGGATCTATTACCCTAAAAAAATTGAACTGAAAGTTGGAGATTCACTTTATATAAAGGGGTATTCGGCTCTATTCAACAACGCAAAATCAAATGCCTCATGTATGTATATACCTTCAGCCGTAGTTGTCGGCGAATACTTTGTCAACCCGACAGAAGATATCTTGGCAACGCCGCATTCCCGCGTTTTGAGGGTTGAAAAGCCCAAAATTCACAACCGCGATGCCGGTGGCCGCTGCGTGAATGACAAAAAAAGGAATGTGATTAGGTATTAGGTTCGAGGCGCGGGGCACGAGGCGAGAGACTAGAAAATAGAGCCTACCTTTGACCACTTAGTGCTTTAGCACTTATGTGGGCATGGCCACCTTTAGGTGGGAGGCTAGTGAAAAGAATCACGCACTTCGTGCGTCAATATAAGACGGCGAAGCCGTGATATTTCTCCCTAGCCCCTAGATCCTAATCTCTAGATTCTCTGACAGAGATTGCTTCAGGGCTTCGCCCTTCGCAATGACAACCAAGGCGAATGCCACGCCAAAACGCTTGCGTTTCGGCATGGCTGAGTCGACGAGTCATGCGCCTGCGAATGACAATTTTTTCCTCTTCCGCCTATCCCTAACCACTTCCTACTGTCTACTTCCTACTACCTCATACCTCATCGCTCAAAGCTATACGAAACTAAGAACTTTAGTTCTTTAGTTGAGTTATGCTCTATGAGTAGAAGCGACCTCACCCCTCTTATATCTTCTTCAGCACCAGCAAATGTCCGGGGGCTTTCGCGGGGTCAAGGCGAACAAAGTTCTTGTTGCCGCGCCACACATAGCTCTCGTCGGTAATCACGTCCTTCAAGAAGAAGAACGAATCCGGCTCCAGGCCAAGTTTTGCCATGTCAAGTTCCACCATGCCTTCTTGCGCGTTGTCCATGTCCATATTGCATACGCACAAGATAACGTCGTTGCCAGACTTCTTGGAGTAGACCATCAGCTGGTCATTGGCACAGTAGTGGAAGTCAAGGTTGTCATATTCCTGCAGGGCGATGTGTTCCTGACGGGCAGTGTTCACACGGCGCACGAAGTCCTGGATACCCGGGCCCTTCCAGTTGTGGACCTTGTACTGGTACTTCTCGCTATCGGCGAGTTCTTCCTTCACGGGGCTCGGGATGTTTTCGCACAATTCAAATCCGTTGTACATACCCGTGAGGCTCGAAAGCGTCGCGGCAAGGAAATAGCGCTGCTTGAAGGCGTTCGGACCCTTGTATGCAAGGTACTTCGGGAAAATGTCCGGAGTGGTCGGGAAGAAGATACCGCGCATGTATTCCTTCGCGTCGCTCTGCGTGAGTTCCTTGAGGTACTGTTCGAATTCCCACTTGGCAGAGCGCCAGGCGAAATACGTGTAGCTCATGTCGAAACCCGACTTTGCGAGGCGGTGCATCATCTTCGGGCGGGTGAACGCTTCGGCGAGGAACACGAGTTCCGGGCGCTTTTCCTTGATATCGGCGATGAGCCATTCCCAGAACGGGAACGGTTTTGTATGCGGGTTGTCGATACGGAAAATTTCGACACCCTTGTCGGCCCAGAACAAGATAATGTTCTCGATTTCCTGCCAAAGTTCCTTGTAGTTCTCGTTGTAGTAGTCGAACGGGTAAATGTCCTCGTACTTCTTGGGCGGGTTTTCGGCGAACTTGATGCTGCCATCCGGTTCGTGATAGAACCATTCCGGATGCGACTTCACGTACGGGTGGTCGGGGCTGCAGTTGAGCGCGATGTCGAGAGCGAGGCGGAGTCCCTTGCTGCGGGCGGTCTTTGCGAAGTGTTCAAAATCCTTCATGGTCCCGAGTTCCGGGTCCACGTCGTAGTGCCCGCCATTCTTGTTACCCACGGCATACGGGCATCCCGGTTCAAGCGGGTTACCCTTCTTGTCGACCTTCGCATGCAGGGCGTTGTTCGCACCTTTGCGGTTGGTGACACCAATCGGGTGAATCGGAACAAGATAAACGGTATCGAAACCGAGGCCGGCGATGTAGTCCAGCTGGTTCTCGCAATCCTTCCAGGTGGCGCTCTTCTTGGGGTCTGTGCCCTGGCTCTTGGGCCACATCTCGTACCAAGTACCGATGCGGGAGTAAGGCGGGTCCACGCGGAGCTTCATCACGGGAGATTCAGTCGGGATGTCCTTGGGCTCGACGGTCCAAGCGCAAATCTTGTATTCGTAATAGCCGATGTTGTTGACGGTAAAGGAACCTTCCCACTGGTCGTTGTCCACGAAATGCATGGGAGCCATTTCCCATTTCTTCTTGGAATCGTGGCGGTAGAAAATCGCGGCGTCGTACTTTTCGTGGCTGTGGCGGAAGATGTCCGCGGTGAGCGTGACGGTGTCGCCCGGTTCACGCTTAAGCATAAAGCGGCCGCCCTCAATGCTTGGGCGGATGTTTTCAATAACGAGATTATCTTTACGAGTAGGAATAATAGCCATAGTAGCCATAAATTAGAAAAAATGCCCCGAATCGTCGGAGCATAAAAAGCGGCGTTGCTTAATCAAGTCTTGTGATTTTCACGTTGCGGACCCATATCTTGCGAACGGCACCACCGAGATTGAACTCAAATCGCGCAAACGGGTCGTTCACTTCGGGTTCAAACTCCACTTCGAACTTTTGCTCGGTCGTGGTAACTTGCACATGTTCCTCGAACCCTACCGTTTCATAAGTCAAGTAAGATCCTATACGCGCCGTTATCTGTCCCTCTTCGCTGGCCCTAATCAAGAATGAACACTTGTACTTGTGCCCAGCAAGCATGGGGATATTTTCGTGCATGAGTTGTACGCTGTAGGAATAAAGACCTGCAGATGTCACATCCACCTCGATTGCACGAGTTTTGTCCTTGACAATTACGTATGTAGAATCTGCATCGCCGCGAAGCTGTGTCAAGAAAATCCAATCTGGTGAGTACTCATCCAGTTTTCCGTCCGTGACAACGTTCTCACCCACTTCGCCGGCGACATCCAACAAAATTTCATCCACATAGTCCATAAAGGTGTAACCCTTGTCGTCAAGATATTCATAACGCAGGGCACCGAAACTCGGAACGAACCGCTCGTTGAAAGTCTTCCAAACCGAGACATTGCTTGTGCTGTTGATGCGGACAACACCGTCCCTATCGACCGTAAGAGATTGCAAATCAACTCCGTCAGTAAAATGGCGGACATGGAACGCAACAGACAAATTCGCTATGCGGTTTTCCACTTTGATTTGAGAGAAATGGTAACGCAGAGAGAACATCTGGAATTGAGACAATTCATAGACGAACGGCACATACACATCCCCAATCATCACTTGACCATGAACGACAGGATAATTTCTACGATTTATATCAAATGACACCCCGATTTCCTTGAGGCGGCCTTCGGACTGGAGGTCAATACTGCTAAATGTTTCGTCAATCAGTTCGTCGTCCACGAACGAAACTGGCAACACGACATACGGAGCATCTTCATAAGGCCAGACAACAAGACCCAACGACTGGACAACCGAGACGCCAACATAGAAACTGCAATAAGAGCGGACTTCCGTAAGCGTAAGGTTCAACGTATCAATAAGCAGAGGCTCGTTCTTCGAAGCCGATTTTGCCAATGGCGTGGACCGAAGCAAAGCAGTTGTTTTTCTTTCTTCAACAGGGTTCAAATCGGAATAGTCAATAGAGAACCCAGCCTTAAAAGCAAGAATCTGCATAGAGTCAGGAACGGAGTCATTATTCGCCAATTCAGGATTGCCAATTTCGATACCGGCAGTATCAACAGTATTGGAGCATCCAGCCATAAGCAGGACGCCCAACACAAGACCCGTCATGTACCCGAAGATACGCATCACAAACCTCGCGTCAGTGGGAACAGCTGGATATTGACCTGCACGACATCTTCCGACTCGCCCGGTTTTGCCGAGAAATCCAGGAGTTCTTTACGCATGAGCTGGATATGCTTTTTCAAGTCGGCGAATTTTTCCCGTTTAATTCCAAACGTGATGCCGGAAAAATCCCTTTCGGGAGCGGGCAGGGCAGAGAGCATCTCGCTACTGAGACGCAGCATCTGGCAATGGTACTGCTTGACCATCATGTCCTGAACTTCATCGTCTGTCGTAATCAAGGGGTCCCTCTGAGCATAACCGTTCGCCGTCTTCACCAGAAGACCGAGTTCCAGGAGCAACTTGAAGGAATCCTCCACCTGCGAAGGCGAAACAAGACCACGCAGGCGCTTGGACACCCAGTTGGGATTCGTGCTAAAATCTTTCATGGCAACCATCTCAAGAATGACAGAATGGTGCCATTCGCGGAACAGGCGGAACTGCGCCTTGTCCATCTTGTGGAGCTTAGAACGCGAGCTCACCTTGAGCAACTGCGCGTAATAAAGTTTTTTGTCCACATCGGATGTGGCCTGGTTAAAGAAGACCAAATTCTCGAAATAGGCAGCACGGCGATTTTCGAGGCCAATGCCCCGAATGAGCTTGTTTATCGTAACATTCGTTATGTTACGGGAGCCATCCATGGTCAACTTCAAATGAGCATGGCTAGAAATGCCGGATTTTTCCGCAAAATACCGAAGACTGAAGGCTCTGGAGGTCTTCTTCTTATATTCGTAATAATCCCGCAGATATACACGATAGTTCGTGTACTGCAAGACGTCGGGTTCCTGTATTTTTTTCTCCTCGATACTCATGTATATAAAGATACTTGTCTACAAGCGGAAATACCATACCAAATGTATAAATTGCGTTTACATGCGTAACCACGAAAACCCAGCTACATGCGGTTTTCGGAATCGCGCGCCAGCCGTGCAAAACGCCGGTGATCGACAAAAATTCCGTCTATTCGTTCAAAATCGCGACTTATGCCCTCTTCGGCAAAGCCACACCGCCTAGCCAGGGCACAGCTTTTTTCGTTGTATACGGAGGCTGAAATTTCGAGCCGATTGAGCCCCAGCGAAAACAGTTCGCGGGAAACCAGCCGGAGTGCCTCGGTAGCGAGTCCTCTGCCTGTAAAATCTTTGCCCAGCCAGTAATTGAGTTCCGCCGAACGGTGGGCCCAGCGGACCCAGCCGACAACAATGCACCCGGCAACAACCAGGCCCGCAGCCGTCTTTTCGAAAATGCCCCAACAGGCGCCATTCCCCATCTGCGCCTGCATTTCCCAAGACTCGGCACGCGAAGCGACATCTTCTACAGAGCGACATTCACCCGGCCAGGGCAAGAACCGCGACAAGAAGTCGCGACTCGAATCAATGACCGCGTACAGCGGAGCGAAATCACCCTCTTCCAGGGGACGCAGAACGACGCGGTCTCCCGCCAGTTCCCTTACGGGAAGTTCATCAAGATAGATTTCATCGGACATCGGATTCCCCCGTCGGCGCGTACAATATAAAAAACCCGGTAGCGTACTACCGGGCTTTTCAGTGCGGATGAAAGGACTTGAACCTTCATGCCCTCGCAGGCACTAGAACCTGAATCTAGCGTGTCTACCAGTTCCACCACATCCGCGTGGTGCACCAAATTTTGAAAAAAAAACACCTTTTGTCAAGGGGTGATGCCATTATTTCTTGACTTGCAAGGCATCCTTTATCCATTCAAGGCGTCGGCCCCGCCAATAACTCCAATCGTGTTCGCCGGCCTGGTCAAACTTCAGGTCGCAATCGCCCTGGAGCGTCTTGCAAAATGTATCAATCCACGGCACAGTCACCCCGGACGGATAGAGCCGGTCCGACCCGCCCTGCAAGAACCTCCAACGTCCCTCCTTGAATTTCTTCACCTGGGCAACCGAGCGGGCATCCCCCAAAAGGCTCCCGTTCGAACTCACCAACAAGCGATCCTTGACGCTGTGCGACCCGGCCTGCGAATAGACAAACACGCCGATAGCTCCATCCGAGACCCCGACGAGGGACACACTTTTCACCGGAGACTTCCTTATAGCCGCCACGGAATCGAGCGCACGATCCACAACAGCCACCATGGGCGCCGTGGCCCAGTGATTTTCGCGACAAGCGGAAGCGCTCACCACGATAGCCGAGGGGTACAGTTTGGAAAGGTCGTCACCAGCGACAAGGCCCTTCTCGCAATTCCCGCTAGTCATCCCGCCATGGAACCAGACAAAGACTGGCGCATCGGCAGAGGACTTCGGCCACCAGACGCCGACTGCGCTTTTAACACCGGAAACATTTATCGACAGGGTATCTTTCGCGCCCCACGCCCAAGAGCAAATACAGGCGACCAAAAGGACGGAGCGACAAGCCCGAAAAAGGGAATAACTCATCACCCCCTCACCGAACTTTCTTCGACGGCCCGTTGCAGACGTTTGTAACGGCGGCGAGCCTTAAACCCAAGAATGATGAAGAACAAGAAGAAGCAAAGGAACACGCACTCCACGGCCAAGTAAATCATGGCCCATTGGAACTGGTATTCCATCAACGTGTCCCACTCCAGAGCCCCGTTCGACGTCGCCATCGAGCTCACGACGAAGCGGTTTTCCCCGACACGGGCAGCAGACACCTCCAGCGAGATATCCCCAGCATTGCGGGCCCCGAACTGGAACCATTCGGACATCTCTTCCAGGATTTCCTTGGAGGCATAGAGGGTGAACGTTGCGTCGTTGTCCCCGTTGAGGCGGAACAAGGTCTTGTCGAGCAACGGGATGTCGCTGTTACCGAAAATGCTCGGGATAGCGGCGTAACTCACCTTGCCATAAAAAAGATACTCGTCACTCAGAAAGCCCCGGAGGACCGGCTGCAAATAGAAAAACAACCAAGAGCCCAATACGGCGAAAAGGAACGCGAAATTAAAATATGCGGAATGGCGGGTTCTGAAAATAGATAGCATATCGTCTACTGCTTAGCGCGGAAAATGAAGAAAAACGTTGTCAAAAGAAGTACGATGGAAAGGAAGTAAAACACCATGGGGATTCTCGACTTGAAAGAAATCTCGTCCAAGTTCTCCATCTGGAAAAATTGGACCAGTTCTTCGCTGCAGGCCATAGTCACGTCGCTGTTCAAGCGGTTCCACGCCACCGATAGATCGGCATTGGAAGCGAGCAGGCCGTCCAAGCCCTTGGCCAAGTTTTCAGGCAAATCCATCTGGAGCGGGCGCGGCACGTTCATCCCGGCAGATGCAGAATCCAACAGGGCGTATAGAGCAAAAAGCGTATTCGAAGGAAGCCCTTCCATCTGGGCAATCAGAGAATCGCGAGACAGGAACCATGCGTTGCGATTGATAAAATACCAAGCGATGCCGGACATTTTCCTCGAGACTTCGCGTTCGAAGCGGCTGACCGAAGATGCCGGAGGAGCCTTTATCTTTATGTCCTTCAGGCCGTCCATGTCGTGAGAGAAGGTGGAAGCAATCTCCCTCAGCACCATGATCTGGGACTGGACCGCCGCAGAGTCCGTCATGCGGCCCATGCGCACGCGCTCCATCGAGCGCATCAGTCGGGTTTCGAGCAGCTGGTATTCCGAAATATTCTTGATATACTTGCTATAGAGGACAATTTCCGGTTTCTGCGACACGTAGAACAGCGCCGTCAGTCCAAGCGTCAAAACGAGGATGAGCCACACCCACGGAGCTTGCAACCTCGACTTCAGCGTCTCGGCAACCGTTTTTTTCTTCAAGTCTTCCACAACTAGAAATTACCTTTTTTCTACTTTACCGAATATGGACGCCTTCAAAACAATCGCCTTTTTTAGCATTATTTCGTTCCTTTGCGGATGTACCGTGGAAAGGGCCGAAGAAAAAGTGCTAGACTACCACGTGAACGACATCAAGAAAACCTCTATCTGGGTCTATCCGGATGGCGAAATTCTCAAGCAGGTCGAATGGTACACGAACGGCATCAAGAAGTTGGAGATTCCGTTCAAGGACAATGTTCCGCACGGCAAGTTCAAGCAGTGGAGCGACCTCGGCGACCTTATCGGCACCGGCTACTATAAAAAAGGGAAAAAGGACGGCGACTGGACCTCGTTCTATTTCGACCGAAAAGTCCAGGCCGAGCGGCATTACAAGGACGACCACCCCATAGGCGATTGGGAAGGCTGGCACTACAACAGGAACAAGGCCTTCGAGGAACATTACAGCAAGCAAGGGGACTCCATAGACATCTGGAAAAAATGGTACCCCAACGGTGTTCTCGCCGAAGAAAATTCTTGCCACCCGGGGAGCCCATCCGGGCACGTCACCTACTACTCGTCCGACAGCATCCGCTCCAGTGAATACGACTGCGCCTACGGCAAGCATCACGGGAAATCAAAGGAATACTACCCGAGCGGAAAGATCATGCTCGAGGGGAATTACGACCAGGGAATCCAAGAAGGTATTTGGACCTTGTTCCGGGCCGACGGAACCATCCAAAAGCAGGAACGCTGGAAAGGCGGCAAACGCGATTCCCTTTGGCGCTGGTTCAACAAGGACGGAAGCATCCTGAGAGAAAGTTTGTTTGAAAACGGAAACGGCACGTCTTACGGCACATGTCACCGGGAAACGGACGACTTTGTTTGTGCGGAATCTACCTTTGTCGCAGGCGAGCTTTCCGGCAAAGTCTGGTACATGAAGCGCGATAAGCGCCTGCGCTACGAGGAGACGTGGCTTGCGGGGACAATCCAGGAATCCCGCATATTCTACCCCGACAGCGTGGGTGGGGGGCTTGCGAGCGAAGGGTTCTGGAAAGACGGCAAGCGCGAAGGGATATGGCGCAACTGGTATGCGAACGGCGTCCTGATGGACAGCCTCACCTACGTAAACGGGGAGCGCGTCGGCGAACAGTTCAGCTACGACAGCACCGGGCACATGTACATGCACAGGACCGAAGCGGGCAAGAACCGGCCGGTGATTATGCACAAGCTGTGGGACGAGTAGGAGGAATAGACGAGAGATATAGTAGGAAGTAGACAGTAGGAAGTGGTTAGTAAACAGTGGTTGGTGGTTAGGGAAAATAGGTTCGAGGCTCGAGGTGCTGGCTTTAGAGAAGGGTATTCTATGAGACGCAAAGATAGAGAAGTTCTGGGCGACGAGAATATTGCGAAAATTATTCACCGAGAAAGCGAAGTAATTCCTGTTTTGATAAATTAAATTTGAAAAAAATTCCCTTGGGAAATATTTAGAGAACATATGAAAAAGATTCTTATCGCATTTTGTATGACCTTGTTCCTTGCCGCGTGTGGCGACGATTCTTCGTCGACCGGTGCGAATGGCAGTGAAACGCAGAAGGAAATGTCGTCTTCAAGCAGCGAAGAGCGTAACAACAACGCAATTTCAAGTAGTAGCCGGAAAAATTCTTCTTCGTCTGCAAAGCAATCGCCCGAGGAACTTCTCGGTCCCTGGAACAACCCCGTTGTGTCTAGCAGCAGTGTTGAGGAGTCCTCCTGCGAGGGGTGCATTGATTGGAGTATTCCTAAAGAAGATTATTTGAATCCAGAAATAGAATACGATTCCATAGCAGACGAACGAGATGGAAAAGTCTACAAGACAGTAAAAATTGGCGAACAGGTCTGGATGGCTGAAAATCTCAACTATTCCGACAGTGTGAGAACTCCGAGTCTTCTAGGTAAAAGCTGGTGCAATGGCAATGACCCGAAAAAATGTGAAGTTGCGGGGCGCCTCTATACCTGGGCTGCAGCGATTGATTCCGTCGCGTTGTCCGCAGAAGGCTTGGATTGCGGATTGCACAAGGTTTGCGAACTTCCCGAAAAAGTTCAGGGAATTTGTCCGCAGGGGTGGCGTTTGCCTTCGTTGGAAGATTGGCTCGCTATGCTTTCTGAAATTGGAGGGGACTCTTATGCTGGAACGTGTCTTAAGTCTCAACTGTGGGATGGCGATGAAGTGAATCCTAATTTTGATCGCTTTGGTTTTTCAGCTATACCTGCAGGGGCGTTCCACAAAACGAGAATGTTTGGCGATACAGAGCGAGACAATAGCGGAGAATTTTATGGTCCTGATGAAAGGGTCGCTTTCTTTTGGTTTGCTAGCGAGGAAACCAAGCTTTATGCCTATTTCTTACACATATTTTATAAAACGTACACACTCTTTCATTCTGGCGATAAGGATAATGCCTACTCCATTCGCTGCATAAAGGATTATTGATAAGCTGGTTATTGTCATTGCGAGGCGCTTAGCGGCGAAGCAATCTCTAATAAAATATTTAGTTGATGGAACGATATGTATGCGACGCAAGGATAGAGAAGTTCTGGGCGACGAGAATATTGCAAAGATTATTGAACAATGCACGACCTGCCATATTGCGATGATGGACGATGCCGGTGTGCCCTACGTGATTCCGCTGTCGTTCGGGTACAGTCTGGAGGGCGGTGTTCTGGAACTGTATTTTCACTGCGCACATGTTGGCAAGAAACTCGATTGCATCCGCAAGAATCCGAATGTCGCGTTCAGCATGTGCGTCGAGAAACGCATCGAAATTCACGAAGACAATTATTGCAAGAGCGGGCGCTTCTATGCAAGCGTCGTCGGGCAGGGCAAGGCCGAAATCGTCGAGGATAACGCCAAGAAATGCCGCGGGCTCTCGCTCCTGATGGAACGGCAAGCTGCGGGCGCACAGCAATCCGCTGTCCCGCACAAGTTCGAATTCACGCCCGAACAAGCCGCCGCCGTGACCGTCCTCAAGATAACGAGCACGAACTTCACCGGGAAGGCGAAGCCTGAGCAGTAATTTTTCGCATTTTGCGTATCGCATTTTGCGAAAAAAGCGAATTTCCAAACTTTTACCTTAAGCGCAATAAATGAACTATAAATAAGTTATATTGTGAACAAGGAGGCTTTCATGAGGCATTTTCTATTTTCCGTACTTTCTTTTGCACTCTTCCTTGTTGCGTGTGGTGATGATTCATCTTCGGTTTCGGCAGGCAATCCGAGTTCTGAAATCGCTTCTTCAAGCAGTATCGTTTCGGACGACAGCAAAGAATCTAGTGATTCAAAATCCAACGCAGTTGCCTCCTCCAGCAGCAACGAACAAACCGAGCCCAGTAACGAACAAACAGAAAACATGCCGTCAGGAACATACGACTGTTCGAAATACAAGTGCTTCACAACCGAATTTCTTAATCAAGATTTACTTGAAGCTGGGAAGTATGGCGAAATACTTGATGAAAGAGACAGTCAGGTGTACAAGACAACTCAAATTGGCAATCAAATATGGATGGCACAAAATTTGAATCTAGAAACCCAAAATAGTCGCTGCTATAATAATGACTCCAGTTTATGCAACAAATATGGGAGACTTTACAATTGGATGGAAACGGTCGACAAACCGTGGTCCGAATGCGACCTAACAACCTCATGTTCTCTTCCATCCATAGTACAAGGCATTTGTCCTGTCGGTTGGCATGTACCAACAAAAGAAGAATATGAAACTCTAATCGAATTTGCAGGAGGTTTCAGTTCCAGTCAAAATCTAAAAACTACTGATGGCTGGAATGAAATAAGCGTAAGCAATGATACTTACGGTTTTTCTGCACTTCCTGCTGGCGAACGTAATTGCATTGATCCGTGTCATTACGAAGGTGAAAAAGAAACCACAGCCTTTTGGACTTCTACAGAAAATCATACCTCAAACGTTTATTTCATGTTCATGAAAGATTCATATGGCGACGCTTCACTATCGGATAACCCCAAAAAAACAGACTGGCTCCTTTCGGTCCGTTGCGTAAAAGACGCCGAATAAGCCGGGGGCGTTACTCCCTTTCTAACGTCAAGCACTGTTTACTAACCACTAATCACTGTCTACTTCCTACTTCCTACTTTTTCTATCTTGGCGCTCCTTTGGAGCACATTTTGCTCGGCTCGGCCATGCCAAAGCGAAAAATCGCTTTGTCGTGGCGCTCGCCTTTTGCTAAATTTGTGGCCACTATGAGTGAAGCTATTAACAATGTGAAGCAGGCGTTTGACGCAGAACTTGCGCAAACCGACCTTACGAACCAAGAAGCCGTTAACAACCTCCGCGTGAAGTACCTGGGCAAAAAGGGTGCCGTGACCGACCTCATGAAGCAGATGGGCACGCTCAGCGCCGAGGAACGTCCGGCTTACGGCAAACTCGTGAACGAACTTAAGGTCGCCGTCTCCGAGGCTATCGACAAGGCTATCGAGACTGCGAACCAGGCTGCCCTCCAGAAGAAGCTGGAAAGCGGCTTTGTAGATACGACGCTCCCGGGCGCAGGCATCCCGGCGGGCAGCACGCATCCGCTTTACGACGTGCGCGAAGAGATTATCGACTTCTTCAGCCAGATGGGTTTCGAGGTAGACTTCGGTCGCGACATCGAGACGGACTGGTACAACTTCGAGGCGCTCAATACGCCTCCTGACCACCCGAGCCGCGACATGCAGGACACGTTCTACGTGGACGACAAGGTGATGTTGCGTACGCACACTTCCGGCACGCAGATCCACTACATGGAAACGCACAAGCCGCCGTTCCGCATGATTGCTCCGGGCCACGTGTTCCGCGTCGACAACGATGCGACCCACGCCCCGATGTTCCAGCAGTGCGAAGGCC
>JAEERM010000053.1 GCA_016285835.1 Fibrobacter sp. | reverse complement strand
TCAATGAATCAAGTTCATAGACGCTTACTACGGCCCCTCTAGGTGCAAATAGAGATCCCTCATATCCCGTGGAATCAATGATTTCCCCTGTGGTGTCCGCAATTTTCATCAATTTCGGCATGATGGCCCCGGCTCGGCCCGACAGCGCGTAGATGCGCGTCTCTTCTGTGGAGCCGCCCATTGAAGTTAATGGCTGTTCGCTTTCGTCGCTGGAGCAGCCCGAAAACATCAGGATGAGCACAAACGCCATGACCAGGCAAAATGCAGTCCCGATAAAATCATACACTAGCGTGTTTCGTGTTTCTTTATTCATGGTATCCTCCTAACCCTTTTTATTAACACTCTTGTTTGTCATCGGGAAGAACTGCACGTTCAGGCGGTAGACTTCGTCTGTCGTGGTTTCCCTTGTCGCGATGGCGATGAGGCGCTTGCGGAAGGCATCGATTTCTTCTACGATTTCGTCGAAGGATTCGGTCGTGATGCCCAGCGTAAGTCCCGAGAAATGGCGCTTGTCCTGTTCTACGCCTTCGATGGCCTCCAATGCAAACTGCCCCATCTGGCGGTGCATTCCGCGGACGGCCACGGGGGTCACGTCCATCGGCCCTGTCGTTATCGACTTGTCGGTCTGGGCGTAATTGCCATTCTCGTCCTTCTTCAGCATGCCCGCCTTGACCAGGAAGTTCAGCGACTCGGTCACCTCGGCTGCCGTGATTTCGGGACGGCATGCGCGGGCGAGAGCGAGCGGCTTTGCGCCGGGCATCGCGGGGGCGAGTTCGCGGAGCACCGGATTTTTCCAGCTCTCGAAGTAGCGGAAGGAATCGCCTTCCAGGATTTTGGCCTTGTGCGCGTCGGCGATTGCAAGCATTTTGTTGAATGTCGCCTTTTTGTCGGCATCTGTCTTTGCGCGGTCGAACTTGACCATTTCGCGGAAATATTCCCGTTCGTAATCGACGAGGTGCATGGCCTCCGCTACGCAATCGGCGTTCGCTTCGCTCAAGTTGGAGCGGCCCTCGCTCACGTATTTCAGGAATACCGGCGACGAGAACCCTGCATCGCGTGTGAACTCCTGCCAGGTGAACGCAGACTTGGCCTTTTTCTCGGCGTAGTAGTCCGCGATGTACTGGCGGTAGCTCGTGTATTCTAGTACATCTTTCATTGTTTCCTCCTAGCAAACGACATCATGACTTTGTTGCCTGTGCCGTTTGTATTTTTAAATGTATACCGCATTTTTGAAAAAGTCAATAGTTTTGTGATAAAAAATATGTGTTTTTAATTAAAATTAAGCATTTTTCTATAAAATCTATAAAAATTGCAATATTTTGTGATACATATAAAATAATTTCTACATAAAAATGGGTATGGTGTGGTCGCCGGGGAAATAAAAAAGGAAGGCGAGCCGAAGCCCGTCTTCCTTTTCCTCCTATCCCCAGGTCAGGGGAGTTTCGGATGAGAGAGATTCTAGTTCTTGATACAGCGGACAGAAACGGGTACGATGAGATTTTGAAAGGTCGGCTCGTCATTTGTGTCGCCATATCTCACCCTGCCGCCCGTAAGTATATCCGTAATCTGCGTTTCCATTGAACCACTAATCGTGTAGTAGTAAATGTGGGGGAACAAAACATCTTTATTCCAATCAAGGTCATGAATGTGAAGAAGATCAAGAGATTGATAGTCATCAACATAGGGGACACTTGCAAAGTGACTACGCTCTAGAGAATTAAAGGTGATTGTAGGAATGTCTGAATCATTTACTTCAACAGAAATTGGCCTTACATACCCAAATCCTGTTGCATTGGAATCGGCAAGATAGTCCCAGACGTTATAAAGATCTACATCAAATCGCTCGGCAATATTTTTATACAACGTTTCCCAGTCTGTATTATTGGGGATTCTCCATCCATCAGGACATACTCCTTGGTGCATAACGGGCCTTGATGGAGGAATGAATTGTGAATAATCTAGGTAATAGAATAGCTTATTTCTATATTTCTTTACACAGTATTTGTAAATGCTATCGACATATGCATCGGCACGGCAATATGTAGCAGGTTCGCAACGCTGTGTTTTTTCGTCCTCCATATAGCAGAAGGTGTCTTCTATTTGATGGGTGATTAATTCTATATCAGGGCAATAAGGGAGTTCAGAAGAACATTGTTCTTCGACAGGTAATATAGCGCTACCACCTATTTGAATTGGATCTTCAAGTTTCGTCAGGTAAGCAAGAGTGTTCATCTTGATAGAAGACGAATTGAGATTCATCGAGGCTCTCCATGCGTAAAAACGGCCATAAATTTCGCACGATGGGTCATTTGTCCAACATTGGGTCCTTCCGCGCAAATTTTCTTTCAAATTTTGATCTATGCTTGGGGATGTCGTGTCCGCAAAGTTCAAGTTTTCTGCCATCCAGGTCTGGGTGACATCGCCCCAATTGTATGTGACTGTCTTGTATGTTCTGCCGTCGCGTGCATCCAACATCGTACCGTTTATGTGTTCTATTGTTTTACTGTTGCTACGATCTTCCAAAGTCCATTTATTTGAGTGGCAGACAAATAAACCGTCTTCTGTTGGGTGCGATTCGTTCTCGCGAGATTCTGTACATTGCCCTAGGCCATGCTCGTGTGCGATAGCCGCGATTTCATAGGCTCTTAATTTCATTGTGTTCAAATAGTATTGCATAATTTTTTCGCTGAAAGTAGCGACAATTTTTGGAGGAATCTCATTGAAATAGTTCATGAAATAGTTCAGATAACGCAGATGATTCGGCATCACACTATACCAGGAATGAAGTAAAAAGGATAAAATTTCCAATTCATTGTTATCGCTTAATTCTTCAAAATCCCCCAGGTCTTCGTATATTCCATAACGTTCAAGAAGAGTCTGTTCCGCCTTCTTGCTGGCTTCGGCAAGGGACATCCCTTCTTTAATCTCTTCTTCGAAATAACTTCTCAAAAACATTACTTTTATGTTGGTCAAAGAATTAACGTGTATCGCCGAATGTTTTCGTAGATCAACAATCGCATATAAATAATGGGGGTACTTTACGGAGCTGTCTATATCTATAGGAATTTGTTTATCTGCATAGCAAATGGCATTCCACCATTTATCACGTTCATCGCAATATTCCGTATAGCAGGAATCTTGCAATTGAACCAATACGTACGGGCTCGTTATAGGAAGTTCCGCAAATGCAAAGTATCCACTATCGTTGGATATGGTATCTGCAAAAGAACGTCCTGTTGTTTTGAGCGTCAAAGAATCCAATTCGTAAACGACCACAATCGTTCCCTTTTGGGAGGGTGTCGTGTTGCTGGTGGCTTTGGCATGGATTGACGAGTCGCTTGATGCTTGGATGGTCAGCATCATGGGTGCGATGTCTCCGACCTGCCCCGACAATGCGTAAATGCCCGTTTCCTCTTCGGCGCCGCCCAGGGAGCCTACGGGCTGCTTGGATTCGCTGTCGGAACAGCCCGAAAACATCAGGATGAGAACAAACGCCATGACAAGGCAGAATGCCGTCCCGATAAAATCGTACACTATTGTGTTTCGTATTTCCTTATTCATGGTACCCTCCTAACCCTTATTGTTTACACTCTTGTTTGTCATCGGGAAAAATTGCACGTTCAGGCGGTAGACTTCGTCTGTTGCAGGTTCGCGCGTCGCTATCGCGATGATTTCTTTGCGGAATTCGGCAATTTTCTGCACGATTTCTTCGTAAGCCTCCCGTGTGATGCCGAGTGTGAGGCCCGAAAAGTGCCGCTCGTTCTGCGGCACGCCCTCGATGGCGTCGAGGGCGATTTCACCCATCTGGCGGTGCAGCCCGCGCACGGCCAGCGGGGTGAAATCCATCGGGCCGGTCGTCACGGTTTTGTCGGTCTGTTTGTAGTTGCCGTCTTTGTCTTTCTGGAGCAGGTTTGCCTTGACTAGGAAACTCAGCGATTCGCTGACTTCGGCCGCGCTGATTTCCGGGCGGCAGGCGTGGGCGAGCGCGAGCGGCTTCGCCCCCGGCATCGCGGGAGCCAGTTCGCGGAGCACCGGGTTCCTCCAGCTTTCGAAAAAGCGGAACGATTCCGCATCCACGACTTTTGCCTTGTGGGCTTCCGCGATGGACAGCATCCTGCTGACTGCCGCCCTTTTTTCGCCGTCACTTTTTGCATGGTCGAGCTTGACCATTTCGACAAAGAATTTGCGTTCATATTCGGCCAAGTGCATGGCCTGGGCCACGCGTTCTGCGGCAGCCTCGCTCAAGTTGAAGCGTCCCTCGCTTACGTACTTGAGGTAGACTGGCGACGAGAAACCGGCCATTGTTGCAAACTGCTGCCAGGAGAAAGAGGATCTCGCCTTCCTGTTGGCGTAGTAGTCCGCAATGTACTGGCGGTAGCTCTTGTATTCAAGCAATGTTTTCATTGTTCCTCCTAGAGGCGGGTTCGGGGGTGGGCCCCTGCCCGTCCTTGTAAATCAATATACCATCTAATTTCTGAAAAACAATAGTTTACAATATGAAATTTTAATTTTTGTGCTAAAATTAGCCAAAAATGGCAAAATTGCAAAAAATTATAATTTTCACAATATGAAAATGGCTGCTAATTTGTTTTTTTCCTAGTTGACGACTTTCATGTTTTTTTTTACGATTAGGAAGTTGCATAATTCAACAAAGCGGAGATGATATGTCGAATGGTTTGGAAAAATCTTTCAAATTAATTGCATGCGCAGCAATTGTAATGATGTTTTTTTGCGTGTCTGGATGCGACGAAGACTCCGTTTCCACATCGGCAGAGAAAAGTACTCTCTCAGGGGAACAGGCCAATATTTCTTCAACCTTAGAAGAATCTAGTTCATCATGGATGGAAGAATTGTCAAGTTCTTCTTTGGACGAACAAATGTCAAGTTCTTCTTTGGACGAACAAATATTGATGGACAAGTGTGATACTCTTATTTTTATGGAATATTGGCAGAAGACCTTTTTTATTTCAGACTCAGTAGTGATCGATGTGGATGTAAAGGTTGTTGATGGTGATGGCGTTAAAGTGGCTATATTGAATCAAGGTGAATACATGAGTTTTATAATAAATTTGAATGTACTCCCCACTAAAGATCTATCATATCATGGGGATGACATTCTTGAACCAAATCGAACTTCGACAAGTTTCAATTACTCCAAAACATTACGGTCTGATGAGGGATCGCAGAGGTATGTTATAATATACAGTCCAAATAGTTCTCGTCAGTATTTGCAAACCGTGTGCAGCACAATCAAGATTCATTAATTTTGCCCAATTAGATGCTTGGAGAATCTTTCTCGTCTTTTTCTTTGTGCTTCCAGTAGTCGAGTTTGTCAGGATCCATGCCGATATGCCTTGCGATAAAGGCGGGGTTGCGCCCTTGCTTGCGCTGGAATTCGTAATCGCGGAGAGCCTTGAATGCGACTCCGCCTAGAATGACGCACGCGGGCAGGTTGATCAGCGCCATGCCACCCATTGTGATGTCGGCGAGCGCCCAGCAGGCATCCATCGGGGTCACCGCACCAAAGAGCACCACCAGGCTGCACGCGATGTGAATCGCTGCCATTGATTTTTTGCCGGGCATCTTCTTCTTGTTGATATAGGCTATTGCGTTATGCACGTAGTAGAGGTTGCCGAGCAGTGTCGTGAATGCAAACAGCGTCATCGCGATTGTGATGAACACGGGGCCCGCAACTCCAAATGTCGTTGACACTGCCTGCTGCACATACATGGCCCCCGCATTTTCAGCGGTTCCTGGCACGCCCGAAACAAGGCACATCAGGGCTGTCGCCGTGCAAAGGAAAAGTGTGTCGATGTACACGGAAAGCATCTGCGCAAGTCCCTGCTTTACCGGGTGCGAAACGTGGGCCGCAGCCGCTGCGTTCGGAGCGGAACCCACGCCGGCCTCATTGGAATAGAGCCCGCGCTTGATTCCGTACATCAGGCAGGAACCCGCAATGCCACCGCCAATCGCCTGGAAGTCGAATGCATCTTGCATAATCGCGACAATCACCGACGGAATCAGGTCGAAATGCGCCACTAACATAATGGCGGCGAGTATCACGTAGAAAAGTCCCATGACCGGGACTAGCACGCCAGTTGTCTTGACGATGCGCTTGCCGCCACCGAACAGGCAGAAACCGACCAGTACCGCAAGGATGATGCCGATAATCCACGGCGTCACCGACGGGTTGTAGAAATTGTACGTTTCGAAGGTTGATTGCAGATTGTAGGAACAAAGTAAATTAAATCCGAAGGCGTATGTGGAAATCAGGAACACCGCAAAGACAACGCCAAGCCAGCGGCTATGTAGCGCACTCTCGATGTAATATGCCGGGCCGCCGTAACAGGCGTTTGTGCGATGGTCGCGATGCTTGTACACCTGCGAGAGCGTACTTTCGACAAATGCCGATGACGCACCGATAATTGCGAGCACCCACATCCAGAAAGCGGCTCCTGCGCCGCCCAGGCAAATTGCCGTCGAGACGCCGATGATGTTCCCTGTGCCCACTCGCGATGCGGTAGACACGAGTAGTGCCTGCAACGAAGAAACTCCACCTGCCTCGTGCGGCTTTTCGATAAGCGAACGGATCGCTTCCACGAAAAGTCGGATTTGCACGAAACGCGTGCGAATGCTGAAGTAAATTCCCGCTGCCGCGAGAACGATAATCAGGATGGGGTAGTAAAGGACACTGTCAACCGCGTTAAGGAAATCGACCATAAGGGCTCCATGATGAAATCGTTCTTACCAAGATACATAATTTTGTCAGAAATTTGATGCCCCGGCCCGTAGTGAATACGCATTTCGTATATGACCTCGCCGATAAACTAGAACTTCGTAAAAAAATTGCGTCCGCAGTGCGGACGCAATGGAGCATTTTTTTTCCGGCTTGCCGGGTCTGTAGGGATTGTCGCGGCCTCTCCGAGGCCTCGCAATGATGCGGCGGTTACTTCACTTTAAAAATTTCATGCCCCACGCGGACCAGGAACGCACCCTGATTTTCCAGCGTTATGTTTTCAACTCTATTCTGAATCTTGCCAGCCATAATCACCTTTCCTTGCATAGTGAATACGGCATAATCAGAACCCGGAGTTGCATTGCTGATTAGGATTTGCTTTCCAGATACAGTAATATGGGCCATTGATGTGAAGTGTTTCTGCGGCAACGCGGTCTTCTTTTTGCTAGAGCTGCTCGACGATTTAGGAGCTGCAGATGAAGAAGACTTCGACTTTTTCGAAGAAGAGGATTTGGCTTTTACAGAGGACGAAGACTTCGATTTCTTCGAAGAGGAGGATTTGGCTTCTACAGAGGAAGAAGACTTCGATTTCTTCGAAGAGGAAGATTTAGGCGCGACAGATGAAGAAGACTTCACTTTTTTCGAAGAGGAGGACTTAGGCGCGACAGATGAAGAAGACTTCACTTTTTTCGAAGAGGAGGACTTAGGCGCGACAGACGAAGAAGACTTCGACTTTTTCGAAGAAGAGGATTTGGCTTCTACAGAGGAAGAAGATTCCGGTTCTTCGGAAGAAGAGGACTCAAGTTCTGCAGAGGAAGAAGAGGACTCAGGTTCTGCGGAGGAAGAAGAGGACTCAGGTTCTACAGAGGAAGAAGAGGACTCAGGTTCTACAGAGGAAGAAGAGGACTCAAGTTCTGCAGAGGAAGAAGAAGACTCAGGCTTCACGGAGGAAGAAGAGGATTCCAACGCGATTACAGAACGGACTCCCTCCATACCGGTAATATTAAACGCATCTATAACATTCCCCATTGCATCGATGAACTCAATGGACATGATCGAGATTTCGCCTATGCCGCCCTCTTTTGCTTTGAGTTCCCACCTGAATCCCGTGGCATGTTTAAGAATTTCAGATCCTAACGGAGCCTTATCGTAGTTAGTCCATTTAGGGACGCCTCCGGAGTTATTGTCGTTGAATCCCTTGAATCCATATTCAAACGGAGTCAGGTCATATTGAAGAGGCTTGTATTCAGAGCTATTCAGAATAAGCACACCCGGTTCTGTACCCGGTTCAGCGGTCTTTTCGTTAAGGACTGACATACGGATTGGACCAGAAACTTTTGAAGTAATGCGAACATACTTGACACCGAGTGCAGAAAGGTTCACGCCGCAGCTGCTGTCTTGGACGCATTCATCCTTCTTGAACTTCATTTCGATATAAGCAAACGGGTACTTGAGAAGGCCAGAATCGGCTGCTTGCTGAGTCCACATTGGTTCCGGGCCAATCTTCATAGAAGCTTCGGCAAAAATGGAACCATCTTCCTTGGCAACCAACGGCGAAGCGCCGGAGTCCGGAATCATCACCGTTCCTATATCCAGGAAATCGTGGCTTGCAATCCAGTTCCACAGGCCAGAGACCCCTACCGTGGTATCATGTAAGGCTTGCCGTTCGCCACTAGCTATTACAGTATACAATGGATCATTGGTGTTGGAACGAGTTTCCACTATACCAGTAAGCAAACTTGCTTTGACGTTGTTCCCGTGTGCGTCAAGGAACTCAATGGACTTAATCGAGATTTCGCCTATGGCACCGACTTTATCTTTGACTTCCCACCTGAGGCCAGTGACAGCGGTAAGGATTTTACTGCCCTCCGGAGCCTTACTGTGGTTCGCCCAGTTTGGGACGCCTCCGTAGTTATGGTCATCGAATCCCACGAATCCATAATCTTTCGGGGTCAGGTCATAGGTAGTAGTCTTGTAATAAGCGCTATTCGGAATGATCGTACCCGGTTCTGCGTCCTTTTCTGCAGTCTTTTCGTTAAGGACGGACATGCGGATCGGACCAGAAACTTTTGTCTTGATGCGAATGTACTGGATGCCGAGCTCAGTAAAGTTCACGGCGCAGCTGCTGTCTTGAACGCATTCGTCCTTCTTGAACTTCACCTCAATATAAGCTTGCGGGTACTTGAGAAGGCCAGAATCGGCTGCTTGCTGAGTCCACATTGGTTCCGGACCAATCTTCATGGATGCTTCGGCAAAAATGGAACCGTCTTCCTTGGCAAACAACGGCGAGGTGCCGGGGGGCGGGACTATCTCCGTCCCGATACCCAAGGTGTCAGAGAACGTAATCCAGTTCCATAAGCCAGAGACCCCAACCGTAGTGTCTTTGAGCATTAGCTGTTTTCCACTTGTTTCCTGACCAGCAAATACGACAGATGTTGCCGTCAAGACTATCGAGGCAACTAGGATCTTTAAATTTTTCATTATTTTCTCCTATTGAGGATTTCGGCGAAAAATATAAAAAATTGCCCCCGCACATTGGCGGGGGCAACGTTACATTCAGTAATGGATTGTTTCGTTAGGCACCAAGCTTCGCACGAATCCAGTTGTTGGCGTTCGCGATGGCGCCGGCAATCTTTTCGACTTCCTTGGTGCCGGCCTGAGCGCGGTCCGGACGTCCACCGCCGCGGCCACCGCAAGCAGCGGCAAGGTCCTTGACGATATCGCCTGCCTTGATGCCCTTGGCCTGCACGTTCTTGCCGACCATCACGGCGATGCTTCCGTTGCACTGGCACTTGTTCGCAATCACGGCGATGCTGTCGGTGTCGAGCTTGTTCTGGATACCGTCGAGCAAGTCCTTGTACTTTTCGTCCGGCAGGGCCAATTCGCGCACGAACAGGTTCACGCCCGCCACGTTGATTCCACCGTTCAGAATTTCGGCAGCGGCAAGCGTCGCAAGCTCGAGCTTCACGGACTGGAGACTCTTTTCGAGGTTCTGCGTCTTGGCGAAAGTCTGCTGGATGCGATCGAGAACGTCGGCATCCTTGCAGCGGAGCTGTTCGCGGAGAGCGGTCAGGATGTGCGTGCCGGCGCGGAGCAGCGCAAGAGCGCCACGGCCAGAAACGGCTTCGATACGGCGCACGCCAGCGGACACGCTGGATTCAGAGATGATCTTCACCATGCCGATGTTACCGGTGTTCTGCACATGCAAGCCGCCGCAAAGTTCCTTGGAGAATTCTTCGTTGCAGGCACCCATCTTCACCACACGGACTTCGTCGCCATACTTTTCGCCGAACAGAGCCATGGCTCCGCTTGCCTTGGCTTCGTCCACACCCATCACCTGGGTATTGACCGGCAGGCATTCCATGACCTTCGCGTTCACGATGTCTTCGACCTTCTGGATTTCTTCGGCGGTCATCGCGTTGAAGTGGCTGAAGTCGAAGCGGAGGAGTTCGTTCGAAACGAAGCTACCCTGCTGCTGCACGTGAGTGCCGAGCACCTGGCGGAGAGCGGCCTGCAGCAAGTGAGTTGCAGAGTGGTTCTTGCGAATGTCGTTACGGCGGTCGTTGTCGACGGTAGCCATGAACACGGCGCTCATCGTCTCTTCGTTGGCCGTACCCTTCTTCACCTTACCGCGGCAGAGGGCGGTGTCGTTCACCTTCACGGTGTCGAACACGTCAATTTCGAGGTCAGCGGAAACGAGCGTACCCTTGTCGCCGACCTGGCCACCCATTTCGGCATAGAACGGAGAGGTTTCAAGCACGATGCTCAAGACACCCTTGTCTTCGCGCCAGCGGACAACCTTCGTTTCGCAAGCGGAGAGCTCGTAGCCTACGAACTTGGTACTTTCTTCGCTGTACTGCGTCCAGCCTTCGGTACCCATCGTGTTGATGCCCTGCTTCATGTTGGCGCGGGCGCGGGCCTTCTGTTCTTCCATGCACTTCTCATAGCCTTCTTCGTCGATGAGGAGGCCCTTTTCTTCGGCGAGAATGCCGGTGAGGTCCGGCGGGAATCCGTAGGTATCGTAAAGGAGGAACACCTTGTCGCCCGGAATCTTGTCGCCCTTCTTGAGGTCGGCGGAGATGGCAGCGAAGCGTTCGAGGCCGGCGTCGAGCGTGCGGATAAAGCTTTCTTCTTCGCTCTTGATTACGGAGGCAACGAATTCCTTGCGTTCGCGGATTTCCGGGAACGCATCGCCCATCGTGTCGGCAAGCACCTGAACGAGCTGGCAAATGAACGGCTTCTTCTGACCGAGCAGGCGGGCAAAGCGGCTTGCGCGGCGGAGAATGCGGCGGAGCACGTAGCCACGGCCTTCGTTGCTCGGCAAGGCACCGTCGGCAATAGCGAAAGAAATAGCGCGGATGTGGTCGGCAATCACGCGGTGCGGGGTGCCGGCTTCGCCATCGTTGTACGGAACGCCGGAGAGTTCAGCGATCTTAGCGATGATCGGGGTGAACACGTCGGTGTCGTAGTTGCTGGTCTTGCCCTGGAGAATGGCGCAGATACGTTCGAAACCCATACCGGTATCGACGTTCTTGGCCTTCAGCGGAATGAGGCTGCCATCGCTCACGCGTTCGTACTGCATGAACACGTTATTCCAGATTTCAATGTAGCGGTCGTTTTCGCCGTTCACGCCCTTGATGGGGTCCTTGAACGTTTCGGCCTGCGTAGCGAGGTCGCCGCGGTCATAATGGATTTCGGAGCAGGGGCCGCACGGACCGGTATCGCCCATTTCCCAGAAGTTGGAGTGAGCGTCAAAGCGCATGATGCGGTCATCCGGGAGGCCGGACACGTCCTTCCAAATCTGCCAGGCTTCGTCGTCGTCCTGATAGACGGTCGCGAACAGGCGTTCCTTCGGGAGCTTCCACACTTCGGTCAAGAGTTCCCAGGCCCAGGCGATAGCTTCTTTCTTGTAGTAGTCGCCGAAACTCCAGTTACCGAGCATTTCGAAGAAGGTGTGGTGGTAGTTGTCGCGGCCCACCACGTCGAGGTCGTTGTGCTTACCGGACACGCGGAGGCACTTCTGGCTGTTGCATGCGCGCTTCCAGCCCTTCGGATTGTCGCCCAGGAAGATGGCC
The DNA here is from genome assembly GCA_016285835.1 of Fibrobacter sp. Lineage (GTDB taxonomy): Bacteria > Fibrobacterota > Fibrobacteria > Fibrobacterales > Fibrobacteraceae > Fibrobacter. The sequence continues at coordinate 11,260 of JAEERM010000053.1, read as the reverse complement.
TTGAACTGGTTCATGCCCGCGTTCGTGAACATGAGCGTCGGGTCGTCATGCGGGACCACCGGCGAAGAACGCACAAAGAGGTGGCCCTTGGATTCAAAGAACTTGATGAAAGATTCGCGCACCTGCGCAGAAGTCATAGTAGGCATAGTTTACCCTTTTTGTTTTTTCGGGAACAAAGATAGAAAAGTAAGAGGTGGTTAGTGGTTGGTGGTTAGTGGTTAGGGATGTGATTTCGAGCCTCGTGCCTCGAACCTCAATTAACGCAGAAATCCCCGGCGCAAGCGCCGGGGATAGGGGGTTAGGAGGAACTTATGAAAATATATTAATCTACTTCGTAGTCGAGGATGATTCTTGCTTTTCCATCAGAAATTTTGACGTTCTGGGTGCGGTACTGGACATTTTCCATTACCCAGTTCCCGCGGCTCCAACGCTTCGTATCGAGCGTAGAGCCTTCGAAATCATCCTGCCAAGAGAGCGTGAACGCCTTGGTTGTCGTATCGTAGGCGTATGCGCGTACATAGTCAATCTGCTGCTCGATGGGGAGCCCGATACCGGTAAATTCGCCCGTCCATGCCGGAGTTTTTGAAGCCCAGAGATTGAAACGCAAACTCTGCGGTTGGGTCAAGAACTTCACTTGGTCGGCATCCGCGTGGGTGCCGTGCGTCATGCCCAGTGTGTCGCGGCGGACTTCGACGCTGTCGATTTCCCAAGCCACGTATTCCGGAGTCCAGACGATTGTGTACAAATGAAAATCTGCTGTGGCATCAAAGCCGAACTCATGTATGCTTTCGGAGTTTGTGGTCCCGGAGATAGAAGGATCCGCTTCGCGGGTGATGATGTTGGACTGCCATTGTGTCTGGGACTTGCCGAGGACTTCGATGTCGATTTCGTTCCACGGTTCTTCGCCCTTTTTGTAGGAATTGTCGTAGTTCAAGAACATGGAGCTGACCGTGCCCGAGATGGAGGCCATCTTCATCCTGGCTTCGAAACGGCCGTACATGAACTGTTCTTTGCCGGTCAATTCGCTACCGTAGAAGGTGTATTCCTTGGACGGGTCGAGGGCGATGAGCTTGCCATTTTCGTCGGTCGTCTGGATAGCAGGTGCCGAACTGGAAGATTCGTTAACGGCAGGAGCCGGAGCGGAACTGGAGGAAACGTCTCCTGCAGGGGGAACATCGGAGCTAGAGAGTTCCGGAGGGAGCAAAACTCCTTCAGAAGAAGACGAAACGGTGACAACAGCATCCGACGCTTGCGTCGGGGAGGATTCGTCATCGGAACAAGCGACCAGCAAGGCGGCGGCAAACAGGGGCAACAAATACTTGATATTCATGGTAAACCTCTTTTTCTTCAAAGATACTTCTTGGCCGCCCCGCAGTCATTAGGAATGCTTGCCAAAATAGAATTATCTGTATCAACTGTAGCTGTGTTTTTGTAAAAAAGACGTGAAAAAACGCAAAAAAGGCTCCCTTTCAAAGGGAGCCTCTCAAAAATTTCACAAAAAAAAGATTAAAAATTATATACCGACAAAATTTCGCTCAAAACCGCTTTGTAGTTCACAGAACTAGCAAGGGATAAGAAACAAGTAAGACGAGGCCACGACCCCCGAAGCCGTAGTAAAATCTACGGCGAGAGGGGGAGTAACGAAGTATTACACAGTTTGTTATCCCTTGATAGCGTCGCCCATGCTGAACATCGGCATATACATTGCAATGAGCAACCCACCGACCGCGCCGCCCAAGAACACGATGATCAACGGTTCGATCATACTCACGACGGCGTCCACTGCCGCGTCCACTTCTTCGTCGTAGAAGTCGGCGAGCTTGAGGAGCATGCCTCCGAGGTTACCGGTCTTTTCACCCACGCCGGTCATCTGGATGACCATGGGCGGGAAGATGCCCACTTCGGCCATGGGGTCTGCGATGGATTTACCGCCGGCGATGCCGATGGCAATTTTTCCGATAGCTTTTTCCACGACCATGTTACCGGCTGTGGATGCAACGACTCGGAGTGCATCCATCACGGACACACCTGCGTTTAATAGGGTGCCAAGCGTACGCGAGAAACTGGCTGTAGACGACTTTATCTGTAAATCCCCTATTTTGGGGACTTTCAGCATGAACTTGTCCCAGGCGAATTTCACCTTCGGGACTTTCATAGCCATCTTGAAACCGATGATAGCACCAATAGCGGCGAGGAAGAGGAAAGCACCGTTGTCGCGGATGAAGTCGGATATGCTCATCACGACCTGCGTCGGGGCGGGGAGTTCTGCATCAAGTGCGGCGAACTGCTCGGCGAATGTCGGCACCACGAAGGTCATGAGGGCAATCACCACGAAAATACCCACGATGATAACCATCACCGGGTAGGTCAGCGCCTTCTTGACCTTGCGCCTCAGGCGCATACTGTTTTCCATGGTTTCTGCCAGACGCGCGAGGATTCCTTCGAGGATACCGCCCGCTTCGCCCGCGGCCACCATGTTACAATAAAGAGCATCGAATACTTTCGGATGGAGCGCAAGCGCATCGGCCAGGGAAGAACCGCCGTTGATAGACTGCGTCACCTTGTGGATGACGTTCTTGAGTTCGGGGTTTTCGCACTGTTCTTCGAGAATGTTCAAGCACTGCAACATCGGCAAACCGGCGGAGCACATGGACGAGAACATACGCGTGAAACGGGTGAGGTCTTCGTGCTTGATGCCCGTGCCAATCTTGATCTTGATTTCGGTGGGCTTTTTCTTGAGGCTCACGATGACCAGGCGGCGGCGCAGGAGCAGGGCTTCGGCTTCGGCCTTGTCCTTGGCCTCCAGCGTGCCTTCGAAGTTGTTGCCTTGGCTGTTTGTTGCTTTATAAAGGAATTCGGCCATTCAGTTATACCCCTTCCTTTGCGAAAAGATTTTCCAGCTGGTCCGGGCTCGGAGAACGGGCAAGTGCATCGAAGCGGTCGATCTTGCGGTTCTTGACGAGTTCGCACAAGCACATGTTCATGGTGTTCATGCCGAACTTCTGGCCAATTTCAATCATCGACTCAATCTGGTGGACCTTGTCGTCGCGGATAAGCGCACGGATACCCGGAGTCACGTTCATCACTTCGTATGCCATGACGCGGCCACCACCGATTTTCGGGAGCAAGGTTTGGCAGATGACGCCCTGCAACACGAAGGAAAGCTGGGTGCGGACCGTCTGCTGTTCGCCCTTCGGGAAGGCGTCGACGATACGGTTGATGGTTTGCACGCAGGAGTTCGTATGCAATGTTGCAAACGCAAGGTGGCCCGTTTCGGCGATGGTCAATGCCGAACGGATCGTTTCGAGGTCACGCATTTCGCCGATGAGCACCACGTCGGGGTCTTGGCGCAACGCCATCTTGAGCGCCTGGGCAAAGCTGTTCGTATCGCTGCCCACTTCGCGCTGGTTGATCATGCAGCCTTGATGCTTGTGCAAAAATTCAATCGGGTCTTCGACAGTGAGGATGTGCTCGTGGCGTTCCTTGTTGATCTTGTCGATCATGGCGGCAAGCGTCGTGGACTTACCGGAACCGGTAGCACCGGTCACCAGCACGAGCCCGGAGGGGCGCGTCGTGAATTCGGCCATGATCTTGGGCAGGCCGAGTTCCTTGAAGGTCTTGATTTCGAGCGGGATGATACGGAGGGCGAGAGCCACGCAACCGCGCTGCAGGTAGGCGTTCGCACGGAAACGCGCGAGGTTCGCGATACCGAAGGAGAAGTCGCACTCCTTGACCTGCTCGAATGTTTTTTTCTGGAGTTCGTTCATCAGGCTATACGTCATGCGCATAGTTTCGTCCGGCTTGAGCTTGTCTTCGCCAATCGGAGTCAATTTTCCTGAGATTCGGAAAAGGGGAGGAGTACCTGCGGTAATATGCAGGTCAGAAGCTCCACGCTTCACCATTTCTGCGAGTAATTCTTGAATATTGTAAGCCATACCTACTGAATATAATTTAAAAAATGCTGTTTTTTGTGTGATTTTCGTCAAAACGTGCGCTATTTCTCTTTTTGGGGAGGATTTTTTTTAATTCTGGCTGCAAACTACTGCTAAATTTTAGCACATGAAGGGAAATTGGGGAAAAATATGGAGTATTGCGGCGGGCGCCCTTGCTGCGTTGGTCGCTGTACTTTGTGTTGCGATTTATCTGCTTTCGCCACCTTCCATTCCCGACAAGTTACTGTTCCATGACCTCAGGGGGAGAAATGTCGCCTTGAGGGATTACAAGGGAAAAATCGGGACGGTCGTCATCTTCACGGCCACCTGGTGTACGTATTGCAAAGAAGAAATCCGTGCGGCTAAACCTGTCTACGAAGACAACTCGCTTCGCGGTATCCAGTTCTTGATGGTGTTCCAGGATTACGACGTGGGCGATATCCGGAGGTATGCGAAGGCGAATGCGATTCCGTGGCCTGTAGTGCAGAAGACGGACTATTCCATGAAGGTTTTCCAGCGCGAGGGGCAAGGCGTCCCGAGTGCCTACTTCCTCACGAACGAGGGCAAAGTGGTGGCGAACCTTGCTGGGCGAAATTCTGCGAAGCATTACCGGGAAGCGATAGACCTCTTGTTCGAAGAGCATTTCAAGTAATTTCCGTTCATGAATTTTTATAGGATGTTTTAGATGTTGTTTAGAGTAAAGTGCCTTGCGATAGTTTTGTTTGCAACCCTGTTGCTTGCGAGTTGTGGCCAAGTCGGGTTCCAGACGGTCCCCTCCAAGATTGAGGATTTCCAGGGGAACACTGTCGAAGGCGATGTATCTAGCTATTCGAAGGAAAAGGGTGCAGCTACGCTTATTGTGGTGAGCGCGTCTTGGTGTGGCGCCTGCAACTCCGAACTCCCGGCGCTCAAGAAACTTGCTGCGGAATACGAGGGCTTGGGGCTCAAGGTCCTTGTCGTGAACGAAGACGACGATATCGAGACGGCGGCCAGATACAAGAGCTCGCGCGGTATCGAATGGACGATGCTTCACTGGAATTACGAGATGATGAACAAGCTAGGCAATCCGGGCGTCATCCCCGTGCATTATCTGGTGGATTCCCAAGACAGCGTTCAACGTGTGGACGTGGGTGCCATTGACGCATCGAAGGTGCGCCATGAACTGGATCGGTTGCTGAAGCGGCCGAATACTTAGGCGACTGTACTCGGGAAGAGTATCACGTCGGAAATTTCTTTCTTGTTCAGCGCGAGCATGAACAGGCGGTCGAGCCCGAGGGCTACGCCCGAGCAGGCTGGCATCCCGTAGCGCAGCGCCGCCAGGAATCTCTCGTCGATGGGAGGGAGCGGCTTGCCCATTTTGCTCCTGGTCTTGAGATCGGCGTCGAAGCGGCGCCGCTGCTCCGCGGCATCCGTCAGTTCGGAGTAACCGTTGCAGAGTTCGATGTGGTCGACAAACAGCTCAAAGCGGCGAGCCCAGCGCAGGCCGTCTTCGCCGATGAATGTCTCGGCCAGCGCCGCCTGTGAAGGCGGGTAGTCGATGATGAACTCGGGGCCGTTCTCGGCCAGCGCGGGTTCGATGATGAAAATCATGAGGTAGTCCCACCATTGTTCGCGGGACATCATTTCGGGTTGCTCGGGAACAACGACGTCGCGGCTGCGGCAGGCCTGCGCGAAATCCATCAGGTCTTTGCAGAAGGGGTCTACCCCGGCGTAGTTGCGGAAGGCGTCGACCCAGCGGGTGCGGCGCGCGTTCAGCGGTTCGCCGATGATGTCGCTCACTAGTGCTTCGACCTCGTCCATCAGCATGGACTGGGGCATGCCCACGCGGTACCACTCCACCATCGAGAACTCGTTGTTGTGGAATGCGCCGAACTCGTCTTTGCGGAACGACTTGGTGATTTGGAAGATGTCTCCGAAACCGGCGGCGAGCAGGCGCTTCATGTGGAATTCTGGGCTCGTCATCAGGTAGCGCGGCGGTGTCGCGTTGACCTCGAAATAGTCGAGCTGCGGGTCTGTGCCCCCGGCCATGGACAGTGCCGGAGACTCCACTTCGAGTACGTTCCTGCGGTTGAAAAAGTCACGGACGCGGCTCATGAGCGTCTGGCGCTTGAGCCACGTGTCCCTGTTACAAGTAGGCGCAAAGTCTGTGCTGCGCGCTTCCTGTTCTTGAATCATGTCACCTCCCAATCTTTCCCCTTGGACCATCCCTAGTCCTTGATGCAGCGCACCGACAAGTAAAAGCCTATGTCCACCGATATGGACGAAACTTCGGCATCGGTACTGAACATGGACCTTGCCGTCCCGCGCTTGTCGCCGTCGGCTTTTTCTGTCCAGAAGTATGCACCTTCGCCAAGAGTCGTCGAAATACCGTTCCTGTTCGCATAGCCACCGAACAGGGCTGTAAATGCGTAATCGTCACTGCCGTTGCTGCGGAGTTTTGTTGCAGCACCGCTTGCACCACCGGCCAAAATCTCGAGCATCTTCCATTCTTCGTCTGTTGCGAGATGGGTGTTGTCGGGGCATGCGGCCTTGGCTGCGGCTTGCGTGTACAGGCGGCCGTAGGCGTTGCAGTTCTCGTCATCCTTGTCGTAGCAGATGGAGCCTTCTTCCATGGCGTAGTTCAGGTTCTGGACGAACCAGTTCTTGCCGTCGATTTCCTTGACTTTGTATGTCTTGCCATCGCGTTCATCCACGAAGGTTTCGAACACGGGGCAGCGCGTTTCGAACTGTAAGGTGTCGAGAATTTGGTCTACCTTGGATTCCCAGGATGTGCAGAAGCGGAAAAGTTGGCCGCCGGGGAGTGCCGTGCTGTCGGCCTTGTGCTTTTGAGCCCAGCGCACTACGTACTTGAGGTTGATAATGGAGGTATCCGGGATGGAGAGCGGCTTTGCGAACTGCTGCATGAGTTCAGAGAACTTGATGGCCGATGTCATTGGGGCGTTCCAGTACCCTTCCATGATTCCGGTTTTCAGTTTGTTAAAGATGGGGGACGGCTTGGAAATGGTGATGGTCGTTTCCTTGTACTCGGCCGGTTTTTTCTTGCAAGAGGCGAGGCGTTCTTCGTCGCCAATCTCTTCGGCATAGGATTCACAGGCTTCGATACATTCCTTCCAGGCCTTGCCCTTCTTTTTGCAGGGAACCCACATGGTGGTGTCGACCTTTTCTTTGAGGGGCTTCTTGAATGCCTTGTTCGCGAGGGCGACCTTGCCCACCTTCTTGAGGGCGTTGAATGCGTTGGAGTTGCCCGCATTGGCGTCGGTCAGGAGGTAGCCGATGACTTCGGAGCAGGCGTTCAGGGCCTTCGGGTTGGCGCAAACTTTGGCACCGTAGCCGTAGGAGAACTGGGAGGGGCACTGTTCAAAGGATTCGTCGGGCATCTTCTTGAAGATCTTGTCGTAGATGGCGACTGCCGAGGCGGCGGGAAGCTTGCCGCAATAGATTTCTTCGAGTTCCCCGGACTTTACGATTTTCTTGGCTGTTGCGATATCGCCGTCGTCAATGGCTGTATGCAAATCTTCTTGTGCCATGGCGCCTGCGGCGAGAAGTAAAAGAACAACAAAAAACGGTTTCATATTCGATTTTCTTTCTCCCTAACATCAAGACGCAAAAAAAAATTGAGATGTGATTCGCGTCACATCTCAATATAGAAATTATAAATTGAAAAAAAGTTAAAAAGAAAGAAACAGTGTAATTGATGCGCTAGGACTAGGTTTCGTAAGAAAGGATTTACAATATGGCGATGGCCAACAGGGAACAGCCCGAAAGCGACGTGACATAAGTCAGCATCCTCATGGCTTTTGCTCTTTCGTACAGCTCTTTCCAGTAAAGCCGACGTTCATTTTTTTCATAACTATCCAACTTAAAATCCCTTTGAATTGGCTTGCAATTCAAAAAAAATATAGAAAAAGGAATGAAGAAGAATTATTCTTTTTTGCTGTCATTTCGAGAGGAACATAAACTAATTTAGAATTGTTTACAGTGTTTGCAAAGTGTCGAAAAACACACAGTGTTTTGAGTCACAGAAGCGTTTGTTTACTACATTTGCGGCATGATTGATGCAGAAAAAATCCGCAGTGAATTTCCGATGCTTGTGGCTGGCGACAGGGAAGAAAAACCCCTCGCCTTTTTGGATAGCACGGCGACGACGCAGAAGCCTGCGTGCGTCATCGATGCGATGGACGATTTCTACCGTGAACACTACAGTTCCGTGAAGCGCGGTGTGTACCGGTTGAGCGCCCGCACGACCGAGGCCTTCGAGGCCGCCCGCAAGAACGTGGCGAAGTTTTTGAATGCCGCGAGCGAAGACGAAATCGTGTTCACGCGCGGGACGACGGAGAGCATCAACCTGGTCGCCTGGAGTTATGGGCGTAAGTTCTTTGATGCAGGCGACGAGATTTTGATTAGCGGTTTGGAACACCATGCCAATATCGTTAGCTGGCAAATTGTGGCCGAGATGAAAGGCGCAAAAATCAAGGTCATTCCCGTCAAGGACGATGGAGATTTGGATCTAGATGCCATTCCTGCTTTGCTTTCTCCGCGCACAAAGATGGTCGCGGTCACGCATGTGAGCAATGCCGTTGGTACCGTGAATCCCATCGCCGAAATCATTGCGACCGTCAGGGCCAACGCACCGCAGGCCAAGATTTTGATTGATGGCGCACAGAGCGCAAGCCATATCAAGGTGGACGTGCAAAAGCTGGACTGCGACTTTTTCGTTTTTAGCGGGCACAAGATTTACGGCCCCACTGGAGTGGGTGTGCTTTATGGCAAGTACGCCGTGCTCGACAGCATGCCGCCGTGGCACGGTGGCGGCGAAATGATCAAGAACGTGACGTTCGAGAAGACTACCTATGCCGATGTGCCTGCCCGCTTTGAAGCTGGCACTCCGGCCATTGCCGAAGTCATCGGTTTGGGCAAGGCTATTGAATGGCTGAACCGCGTCGGTCTCGACGAAATCCGGCAGCACGAAAGCAAACTGGTGGAATATACGCTGAAACGCTTGGCCGAAATTCCGCAAGTGAAGGTGCTGGGCAACCCCAAGGAGCGTGGCGCGCTCCTGAGCGTCACGCTGGACGGCATAGCCGTGAGCGACGCCGCGATGATTCTTGACGAAGAAAACGTCGCGGTGCGCAGTGGCCACCATTGTGCACAGCCTGTCATGGACCGGTTCGGCGTCGATGCCACGCTCCGCCTCAGTTTTGGCGCCTACACGCTCGAACGCGATATTGACCGGTTCGTTGCCGGAATCCAGCGCGTGCTGAGACTGTTTGCGTAATTCATTATGGGAATCGAAAAGGGCATTTTCAATCGCACGTCGCTCCTGCTCGGGGACGACATCATGGAATGCATCTACCAAAAGCGCGTCATCATTTTTGGACTTGGCGGTGTCGGTAGCTGGTGCGCCGAAAGCCTTGTACGTTCTGGCATCAGGGAACTCATCCTGGTCGATTCCGACCGCGTGTGCGTTACCAACGTGAACCGCCAGCTGATGGCCACCACTAAGACGGTCGGGCAGGTCAAGGTCGAAGTCTTGAAGAACCGTTTGCTGGAAATTAACCCGCACGCAAACATTGTCGCATTGCAAGACATTTACGAAGAAACGAACACCGAAAAGTTCCAGCTCGACACGTTCGACTACATTATCGACGCCATCGACAGCCTCGAGAACAAGATGCAGTTGCTGTGGCATGCCACGCGGACCAAGGCTACGGTTTTTTCTTCGATGGGTGCTGCCCTCAAGATGGACCCCACGCGCATCAAGGTCGCCGAATTCTGGAAAGTGGCCGGCTGTCCGCTCGCCCGGGCACTCCGCGACAAGTTCAAGCGCAAAAAGAAAAAACTCGCCAAGAAGGTGCTGTGCGTCTATAGCGACGAACTCCTGAAAAACCGTGGCAAGAATTCCTCTTGCGGAACCGATGCCTGCATGTGTCCCAAAATCCGTAGTGAACACAGCGAAGCGGAACTACAGAATGCGGCTCTTGTCGGTCATGAATGGTGCAGCAGCAAGGCGCAAATCAACGGCACCATGGCGCACTCTACGGCAATCTTCGGTTTTATGATTGCCGGGCTTGTGATGCAGGATATTTACCGGAAAGAACTGGTGGGGTCGGTGCACGAGTAAGTGCGCTTGACCATTTGCTGGACAACAGACTATTTTTAATCTCATGGGCGCCCGAACCTACGCAGCCATAGACTTGAAGTCGTTCTTTGCCTCGGTGGAATGTATCCTCCGGGGGTTGGATCCGCTTAAGGCGAAGCTCGTGGTGGCCGACGAAAGTCGCACCGAGAAGACGATTTGCCTTGCGGTAACGCCTGCGCTCAAGGCTTACGGGATTCCTGGACGTGCCCGCCTTTTCGAGGTGAACCAGAAGGTGCGCGAGGTGGAACGCCGTACGGGCGAGAAGGTTGAGTTCCTGATTGCGAAACCGCAGATGGCGAAGTACGTGGAATATTCTACGAAGGTCTACAATGTTTACCTGAAGTACGTGAGTGCCGAGGATATCCACGCCTATTCCATCGACGAATGCTTCTTGGATTTGACGCGCTACCTCAAACTGTATAAGAAACCCGCACGTGAACTGGTGAAGACGATTATCCAGGATGTATTCAAGACTACGGGAATCACGGCGACGGGCGGAATCGGCACGAACCTTTATCTGTGCAAGATTGCGATGGATGTGATGGCGAAGCATGTGGAAGCCGACGAAGATGGCGTGCGTATCGCGGAACTCGACGAGATGAGCTACCGCAAACAGTTGTGGTCGCACCGCCCGATTACGAGTTTTTGGCAGGTGGGCCATGGCATTGCGGAACGATTGGAAAAATGTTATTTGAACGGGGGCCGCGGAATCCGCACGATGGGTGACATCGCGCGCGTAAGCGTCAAGAATCCCGAAGGACTCTACAAGCTCTTTGGCGTGAATGCGGAACTGTTGATTGATCATGCGTGGGGTTACGAGCCTTGCACCATTGCTGACATCAAGAAGGCGAAACCGCGTAGCCAAAGCACGGGCGAGGGCCAGGTGCTACAAGACCCTTATAGTTTCGAGAAAGCGCGTCTCGTGGTGCGCGAGATGGTTGATACCGTCTCGATGACGCTGGTGTCGCACGACCTGGTGACGAATGCCATGGTGCTGACCGTCGGTTACGACCGCGAGAATGTAGACAAGGGAATTTACCATGGCGAGACGGTGCAGGATTTTTACGGGCGGACAATCCCGAAGCCTGCGCATGGGACGGCAAATATCGGCTACTATACGAGTTCGCAGACTGTGATGGCAGAAGCGGTGATGAAACTTTTCGACCGCATCGTGGACCCGAAACTGACT
>JAEERM010000156.1 GCA_016285835.1 Fibrobacter sp. | reverse complement strand
CACTTCCTTTGTTCTTTCAAAAATCGGATAAATAGCAATATCTCGGCTAGGCATTGCAAACTTTACTGAATTGTTATACCAAGCACCATCTCTTATTTGAATCAATTCATTTCCTGTATATGAATCACAAATAACGATGCCTTGGAAGATATATCCATTATTGGGCGTTGCAGACACAGTAACCATTTCCCCTGCGGTTGCACTTGTCAAATTGCTTACGATACTTCCTTCAGAAACATCAATCACATCTATATTAAGTGGCTTATTCGGATCATAAACTTCTACCGTTAGCTCAACGCCCATAAGTTCTAGAGGCCAGCTCCAATTATAACCTTGTTTAAACCTTATATCTCGATCGTCCGATTTAAAATGAAAGGTTAAAGTCCGTCCCGAACTAGCCAAAGGCAACAAAGGTTCATTTCCTTCCCTTTCAAACTCCATTCCCCACATCTTTAAAATTTCTTGAGCATCGGCACCAGAACCATTGCGTACCGATAAATAACTTGATTCATCAATGGTTTCAACTTTTGCTTCGGTAATATTGAGCCTATATCCTTCAGGAGCACTCAGAACAAGATAACCATCGTTGTTATTCCCATATACATTCTCTGGACCACGATAATCATAAACCTTTAATGAGGATACTCCTGCAGAGAGTTCCACATTGACCGTATCTTTTTCCGGTATAGCAATAAAGAGATTATCTTCAGCCGTGTTCGCGATGGGGATAAAATATGGAATAACTGCGACATCGCCATACGGCATCTTAAATGACCCTTCATTATTTGTGTACCAAGCACCACCTGTCACATTAATAAAGCCAAAGGGATATCCATAAGCCTCATCAGGTTCTCCCTTTACATCGAACACCTTAATACCGGCCAACATACAGCCTTCATTAGGCGTCGCCGTCAGCGTTACTGTCGTTCCCGCCATAGCCGATTCCAAATTACTAACAACACTTCCGCAATCGGATTCTTGCGTATAAATGGAATGTGCTACATTCGCTTCAACAATGCTAATATGAAGTGGCAAAATATCTTCTTCAGCTTCGGTCCTTGATTCGTAATTAATAATGGTCATGGTATTTCCTATACTGGCATAACCATTAATTGGAGTAAGAACATCACCCCCATAGTCAGCTACGTCTCCTTCATAAGCAAACCAAAAACTATGAAAAGTATTGGTGTTATCTATTCTTATAAGATATCCATCGGGAGCCGTTAATACAAGAGTTACGATGTTTGCTTCGGACGATAAAACAAGGGGTTCGATGACGAATGACTTTACTCCTTCTGGAATAACAAATCTGCCCATTTCATCTCCAGAATAAATATAGTGAGGACCTTCGTCTTCTGAAACAAATTTAGGGGTTATTGTCACTGCTGCATTAGGCATAGTAAATGTCGCTTCATTCCCGGTAAGCCACGTCCCTCCAATCATTTCAACAGTATCGCGCCGCTCATCGATGATTTCAATATGATCCAAAACATAGCCATCATCAGCAGTCGCAGTCAATGTGACAGAGGCTCCTGTATTAGCTTCGGTTTGATTACAAACAACACTTCCGCCAGAAACATCTTCAACAACTATCTCGTGTGGAGCATTGGCATCAACCAGCGTTACGGAAACATCTATGCCTGCAGAACTTGCCTTTCGATGATATTGATGAAAGCGAAATGTCACAATATTACCAGAACTAAGCGTTCTTGGAATAACTCTCTCACCCATATCGCTATATAAGCTTGGCATGCAACAATCATCTAGGAAGACGCCTTCGTAAACTTCCAATTCGCCCACTAAATAACGATACCTATCTATGTACAAGCCATATAGATTTCCAGAAAAACGAATCTGGTTTTCTTCTGGGGCTTTTATTACAAGCCGTCCATCACAATCGAATCTAAAATTTCCGCTCACACCCCCGTCATCATAAACCTTGAACGTCGTCACGCCTTCGGGGATTACCAGCGTATCCACCCCTGTTGCTGGCATGTTGATGTAGTAGCCGCCATTGCCATCGACCTTCAGCACTCTTTGCGCGGCCCATGCGGTTGTTGAGGTGAAAAGCACGAGCAACATGCCCAGGAGGGAACCCAAAACCAGCGATTTTGTTGTCATCTTGATGCCTTTTTTAAGCGGGGGACCACATACCTGCAGAAACTCCCCGGTGGGGTTTAAATGTTACAAAAAAATTACCTTATTGTGTTTTTATTGTCAATAACCTATTTGTAAAATTACTTTGCTTGCATAGATTGTTGCTGTCAGTTTTCGGCATTTTTCGCAAAAAAAACCGGCCCTATCGCATGATGCGGGGTCGGTTTTAATTTTTTGGTCCCTCGAAATTCGGGGGAAAACGCTTTTGCTTACCCGGCCTGCACGGCGGTGAGCGCGATCGTGTAGACGATGTCTTCCACCAATGCGCCACGGGAGAGGTCGTTCACGGGCTTCGCGAGGCCCTGGAGCATCGGGCCGATGGCGATGGTGCCGCTCGCGCTGCGCTGCACGGCCTTGTAGCCGATGTTGCCGGCAGAGAGGCTCGGGAACACGAATACGGTCGCCTTGCCGGCGACGGTGCTGCCGGGGGCCTTCAGGGACCCGACACTGGGCACGGTCGCCGCATCGTACTGGAGCGGGCCGTCCACGAGCATTTCGGGGCGGGCTTCCTTCACAATCTTGGTGGCCTCGCGCACGAGGTCGGCATCGGGACCCTTGCCGCTGTTCATGGTGCTGTAGCTGAGCATGGCCACACGACTCGGCAGGCCAAAGGCCTTGGCCGTGTCGTCGCACTGCATGGCGATTCCGGCGAGTTCTTCGGCGGTCGGGTTCAGGTTGATGGCGCAGTCGCCGTAGATGTAGGTCTTGCCGGGCATGCACATGAAGAACACGGAGCTCACGGACTTCACGCCCGGGGCGCACTTGATCACCTGCAGGGCCGGACGGAGCGTGTCGGCGGTGGAGTGGATAGCACCAGAGACGAGGCCGTCCACTTCGCCCATCTTAAGCATCATGGTACCAAGCATCACGTTGTCGGCGAGGGCCGCGCGGGCCTGGTCTTCGGTCATGCCCTTCGACTTGCGGAGTTCCACGAGGGTCGGTACATACTTTTCGGCAAGTTCGGCGGAGGGTTCGATAATTTCGATGTCGGCGGGGAGCTGAACGCCCTGTTCCTTGGCAACAGCGAGGATTTCGTCTTTCTTGCCGATGAGGACCGGCACGGCGATCTTGCGGTCGATCACGAGCTTGGCGGCCTGCACGGTACGCGGTTCGGAGCCCTCGGGGAGCACGATGCGCTTCTTGGCCTTGGAAGCCTTGAGGAGCAGCCCGGCGCGGAACATGGCCTGGCTCGTCTTGCGTTCGGCGGGCTCGGCGGCGAGGTCTGCGGCAAGGCACTTCCCGCACTTGAGCAGGCGGCACGGGCAGAACAGGTCGGCATCTTCGCTGTCGGAATAGATTTTCGCATCCAAGGCGGTCGCGAGGGAGTCGTTGAAGCTCTGGGCGACCACGTCGCTCATGCCGGTGGCGCCTTCCACCACGACGGCATCCACGGAATCAAAGCCTTGCTGCAAGAAATCGGCACAAATCTTTTCCATGAGGGTGGCAGTCTTGCCGGCCTTGATTTCGGCGGCGGCATCGGCGGCGGCCACGAGGGAAAGCGGATTGTAGGAACCCACCACCAGGCCGGCCTGGGCAGCGGCATCCTTGACTTCTTGAACCTTGGCGGCCATATTGGAAGCGGCCGTCACGACTAGGTAAACTCGATTCATTTTTAACTCCATTTTTGGAAAAATTGTTTTTTATGTCCAAAAAAGTAGCGAAAAATGGGCAAAAACATGTGAACATCTTCAACAAAAAACACCCTTTTCCCGACCCCTCCAGGAAGTCCACCCCGTTTCCCTGTTTGTTTTCGCAAAAAAAGCTACCCCTTGAGGGGTTCTCAACAAGTTTTACCTTAGGCTACTTTTTGTTTGCTTGACTTCGCTATTTCTTGAATATATATTTAATATGTAATTGTATTTGGGTTAATCATTTATCAACGTAATTAGTCGCCCCACTGGTTGGGATTCTAGGAGCGCAATAATGAAGAATAAACTTCTATTCGGTATTGCCCTATGCTTAGGGCTGTGTTCCATGGCCTCCGCGCAATTTGGAGGTCCTGGAGGGCGAAACAACGGGCAGACCACCGAAGATCCGGCGGCCGGTCCAAACGATGATGCCGATGATCCGGCTGAATCCACTACGCCTACGCGTCCCGGTGGCAATAGCGGTCGTCAGTCCTCTAGCACCATCAGCATCCGCTTCATGACCCCGTGGACCAACTCCTCGGCCATCATGCACGCAGGCAGTGCAACCGACTCGATGAAGCTCGTCAAGAATTATTGCGGCTGGTTCGAGTCCAAGGTCCCCGCCCCCGGCGAGGGCCAGAGTGCACAAATTTACTTCACCCAGACCCTGGGTGGAACCGCATATGGTGCGGGCGGTCTCGACAATACCGATCCCATTTCGCTCGATAGTATCATTGCGACCGGTGCGACGACAATCTGGATTAAGCCGGTCCCGTACCCGAACGGCACGCCCACCCTCTACAGTGATTTCCCCACAGGCTCCTTGGGCGTGTGCACCAAGAAGCTCCCCGTCATGGTGTTCGACTGGTATCACGGTGAAAATGGCGATGGAGGCGTCAGGACATCAACAAGAACTAATAGAGACTCCACAGTCACAACAACAACAACGTATGGCAATGGCGCCAAGGACCAGGACCCAACCCTCGGCTCCCTCTACGCCACTAGCAATGACTTTGGTTCCGGTGGCTGCGGTCGCCGTACCGCCGGCATGGTCGAACCCGTTCTCGGCCCGAACGGAGTCCCGGTTCGTGCCGCCGTGTTCCCCGAAAGCTGCCA
>JAEERM010000155.1 GCA_016285835.1 Fibrobacter sp. | reverse complement strand
CCGGCAATACCGCCCGTTATACACATTCCAAGACGCTCCGTGTCGATAGGACTCCGCCGCATATTGTGAGCCTCGTGAGCACTCGCTTGGTATATCCGGATTCCGCGGGCCCCTTCTCTGCAACAATTGCCGTAGACGAGAAATACGACGCTCCGACGAACCGTACGGGTATGCGTTGCTATTATAGTGTAAGCGGCTGTGGTCGTAAGGCCCCGTCTTTGTGGAAACCCATCTCGAACAATGTGCTTCACGACGATTCGCTGACTTTTTCTCTTGATTCCGTTGTGGGGGCGCACGGCAAGTGCTACCTGAATGCCGTTTGTGTCGATGCCGCGGGTAACGCTTCTGCTAGGACGGATCTGTTCTACATTGGCGAACGTACTCCTGTCATTACCTCGCCAAAGTCGCATGTCGCAACGCCGCTTGTGGCGATTACGGGTGTCGCCCCGCCACGTGGTGGCAACGATTCCCTGCATACGGTGTATCGTATCCGCTATGCGATGGTAGATACGACTGGTAGTGGTGCCCCCCTTGTTTGGGATACTGCGCATGCCTTGGTTGTCTCGGCTATTCGCAATGATACGCTCCCGTATGTATCAAAAATTTCGCAAAGCGAAGATGGCGTGTTGGGCTATATCAATCGTAGTCTTGGAGGCAAAAAATATCTTGAGGGCACGTATGTTATCGAACTTGGGACCTGTGCAGGGCCGGCTTGCCTCGGTGGTGCCGACAGCTTGTGGCTCACTGACACGATGACGGTCCTGTTCGAGGAGGTGGAGGACACGTTCTTTGGTGACACTCTGGACTGGAAACTTGTACTTGACCGCAAAAGTGTACATGTCGGGCACGATTCTCTCGGTGTGTCACTGACCCTTTCCGGTAATTTCAATAGCAGCTATCTCCTGCGTGTTTATGGCGAGGATTCTGATGGCAAGGGCATGTTTGACGAATCTGTTTCAAAGGTCTGGAAGAATCCCTATTATGGTGAGCCTGCTGATACCACGTCCGATAGCAGCGCCGTGTGGTTCTATGAATTGGATGACGTATATCATCTGCAGTGGAAAGGGCTTGGTGCTGGAGATTCCCTCCGTGTCTCGTTTGATTCCACCACTTTTGGTAATGTGTGTGCTGCACCGGATACGTTGTTGAGTCGTGATAAGTGCGAACGGCGTACGGTTGATTACAATTTGGGAAGTCTTTATTCCGTGGCGCAATCGTATCTCGCAGATTTCCCGGAATGGGCTCCGCCTCCAGTTGTGAACAGTGAAATGTTTTTGACGGGTGATTCCGGGCATGTGGTGATGAAGTCCACGGCGGCGTTCCGCATTTCACGTACGGGCACTTTCGGCGATACTGCGAAGCCCAAGATGCGTACCTATTTCGGTGATAATGTGCGGGACGGTTTCTATTGGGTGGAAAATGGACGTTTCGGTAGCGATACGCTCAATCCGCTCGTAATGGGCTGGACCGTGAATCCGCGCACCTATGGGCTCAAGTTCAAATGGCCGGGTTTCCCCGAGAGTGGTGCGTACCCTGCCGCTGGCAAGATGAAGGTCTACATGGAAATCACGGAAAATGTGTCGGATAATCCCCACATGCACATTCATTCCGATGAAGTCGAGATTACGCTCGATTCCGTGAAAGTCGCGCTGCCGGGTTCCTTGCCCGATTACGTGTTGCTCAAGAACGACGAAACGCTTGTATGTAAGTCGCCTACGGATTCCACTAGCTGCGAAAAGAGGGTGATGTGGCTCAATGCGATGGTTGCGAAGTATGGCATCAAGAACAGGGATGCAAGGGTCACGATAACCGTTTCAGATGCTTCGGGACCGATTGCCGTGTTGCAGGATGACTCTTCGGCCATTGTGCGCGCGAATGCGAGCGATTCCGCCTATCAGGTGCGCTGGAACGGGAAGAACAACCTCAGTACGGCGGAACTGAAGGCGGGAACGTACACGCTCACGATTGTTGCGACGGCAGTAGATGGTTCCGGGGCTGATACCGCATCAGCGACGTTCAAGGCGAAGTTTGCTGAAACTATGTACGATTTGACTCCGGCAGATCCGACGGATGAAAGCTATTCTGGTCCTGCGATTCACATTTCCGAGGCTAAATACGATACGAGTGTCAAGACATATCGTTATGAGCCGATTGCCGATTATCTGGTAGATGCGGAGGTGTCAGGATTTGAATTGCCGGACGATACGCTAGCAAAGGGAGTCCCGTTGCTTGGGAGGATAACCGGAACGCAGGAGATATTTGGGTACGAACCGAAACGGTTCAGCCTAGCCATAAAGAGACACAGGAAGGAACTGAAGTTAATAATAATGGCAAAATTGGACGTTGCTACTGTATATGCCAATTGTCATGGAGAGGGCGTTCATGAAGATGACGTTAAACGATATTTTTATTATACGCGCGAAATTTCCTTTAAAGAAAATGATAGAACTCAGTCTTTTGATATTGATAAAAATATCGGACATATTGGATCTGGCAGAGGTTTGTCGGGTGAACGGTTAAATTACTTATCGATTTATGCATTCCATGAAAATCAGGTGATGGGATTTAAAGAAAGTGATGGAGTTGAATCAATTCCTATTGATACTCTTGTGGCTGTTCCAATATGGAAAAAACATTATTCACTCCCTTTGCAGTCTGATGACAACAGATATAGTAAGGATACTATTCCCCACAATTATGAAACGGAAAATGTTGGTTGCTTGGTGGTGGGTGATAGTACAACGTGTGTTTTTGGACCAAGTGAAGATGTTCATAATACAAGTGGGTATGATCCAAATAAGAAATTGTTCAATGTATCTTTGAATCCTATTGATAGCGCTTTTTATTCAGGAATGGGTGAAGTTAATAATGATTGTTATTTCAATGATGCTGCTCGCAATGAAAGAGTTAGATTTAATTTGTCACTAGAAATTCCGGACACGGCTTATTGGAATTCCGATTTCGGCATGGACAACCTCGTGAATCGCACGGTTCGCTTTGACCATACGAACATTTCGTTGTTTGGTAACGACGGCTACTGGCGTGCGCTTGATTCGTTAGGCCTCAAGGGTCTAGGCAACTATTACGATGGTAATGGTTGGGAATTTGACCAAAACTACGGTCTTTTGACCCCGTTTGAGACACAGTATTTGCCCTATTACTCCTCGAATAGAATGCCGGGCGGCCTAAATACGTTCCTGTTCCCCGATGAGGATGCGCTGCATTCGCAGGCGGCACGATTTGATTTGCGCTTCTATGGCGCGAATGCTCCAGGCGAAAGCTTTGTCACAAAGGTGCTTGGTGCACCGGATATCGGCGAAGATACGACTGTATGTACTTACGATTCGACAAACATCTCCGTGGCTACAGGGAACTATGCCTATTGTCAAATTGAACACGACGGGACAGATTCCGTCAAGCATACGCCTTATTTTGCAGAGAACGCGAACGCGGTTTTCTATGTCGGCCTCAACAAGCGCCTTGGCAGTGTCAAACATAAAATAAATGTTGATTTTCCGCAAAATGGCAACTGGAAGAGTTCCGCTGCCGATACCGCCTGTAGCGATACCAGTAACTGGAACTTTGTAATCGATGGTTCGAAACCTTGCTACAAGTATTACGATTATGGTTCGCGTGTACACTATTACTATGGCGATTTTACTGATGCTGAATGGACTGTGAATACTTTGAACTCCGATGGTACGATAAGGAACCTGACGAACTCTCCTTATTTTGTCATATCCCAGGACACGTTGAAGAGCAGACTTTTCAGTAAGGGCTCTGTCGGTTATGCGGGGCTATCTTTGAACGCAGTTCCGAACCCGAGCCACTACGATCCGATAACTCATCGGTTTGCCGTAAGTTTGGATACTGTGAAGGCGATAAGCAGTTCACACACTATAGGTTTAAATGCGCGTGTGGATTCGATGTTGATTTTGTCAAGCGATACGTCACTCTCGTTGTCTGCAACATACGATACGCTCTACATTAAGGCATCTACCATGGATACGAATGTCATTTATCGCAAGTCGGATGATAAGCTTGCGAAGCAGCTCGTGCGTCCGAAATCTATAGAATTGTCCAGCACGCAACTCTATGCGGGAGGCAGTGCCTGGAAGAAGGACATTTCCATCATATCTGCCCAGATCATGCACCTAGATTCCAGTGAACATTCCCACCTGAAAGTGGAAGGGAGTTTCCCCAGTTTGAATAATTTCAAGATTGGCTTCAAGGATTCTATCGATGTCAAGCGCCCGAAGGAACTCGTGGAAATGCGCGCCTATTTGAAGGCGGACGAAGATTACCGTCTTGCGTACTTGAACGGGAACGCTTTCTATACGGTACCGAAATCCATGCTGGACGAGAGGTGGAAGGATTCCATCAAGGTGGATACCAGCGGATGGTACCGTCTTGGTTGGTTCGACGTGAACAGGCTCCAGGGGAATACGCAGTTCCTGCTTATGTGGGGCGACAGCGTCGGCGGTATCCCGCACAACTTCAGCATGTTCGAGATGGTTATCGGGCGCTCGGTGGATGTTACCGGTGGCAATACTGTCACGTCCCTGTTCGAAGAAGTCAGCGTGACATTCCCAACGAATTCGCTTGTTGAACGCAACGATTTCACCGTCCGCACCGTCGATGCCAAGGATTACCCGTTTGAGGTGTTCAACAACCTCGCACTCAAGGGCCCGATTGTGGAAGTGCTCCCATCGATGACCTTTACGAACGATTCCGTGCTCCCGCGAGTCCAGATGAAGATAAGCTACGAGGAGATGGTTGCGATGCGCGCCACACCTTCGACAATAAAACTCTACAAGGTGGACACGGCAAGCAAGAAGTTTATTCCGTTGGAGAATGCTTTGTACGGCTATATAAAGGCTGATGGGAAGCCTCTCGTACCCAA
>JAEERM010000154.1 GCA_016285835.1 Fibrobacter sp. | reverse complement strand
CCCTAGGCCTCACTCCCGGTGTGACCTACCCGTTCCACATTTTCTATGCTGAACGCCACATTTACGAATCCAACTTCAAGATGCTCACCTCCATCGACCTCCAGACGGAAGCGAGCCTGCTCCTGAAGGACCTTTCTCAGGATGGAGTCCTCCGCTACGACATTTGGCAGATTGTTCGCGAACAGCAGCTTTCTTGCGACTTCTCGAACACCATGCAGACCAAGGATACTACGAGAGCACCTTCCAACTTCAACCTGCTTGGCGGTAACCTCCCGGCTGAAGGTGTGTACCTCGACTCTGCTGGTACTTGGTACGGTGGCATCATTATCAACAACGACATGTCCGGTTTCCAGGTCAATGCCGAAGCCATCAAGAACGCCCACGCTCTCGCTCCGGGTCAGTACTGCATCCGCTTTACTCTCCAGGCCGACCCGACGCAGGGTGACGAAGTCTGGTTCGAAGTCGATGCTTACGCGCTCCCGACAGTCGTCTTCTCCGACGAAAAGTGGAAAATCCTGGGCAGCAGCCTGAACAGCCAGGTGACACCGATTGGCGAATGGGCATTCCAGAAGTACCAGGTGAACGTCCAGTACGCCGAAGACGATTGGGCCTACTTCGACGACATCCTTTACATCAACGTTAATGACTCATTGCTCGCAGTTGTCGACGAAGCTGGCAACCCGATTAATTCTGTCACGCTTACCGAAGGCAAGGGTACATTCTACATCATCGGCAAGGGCGAAGTCAAGAATGCGACATTGATGGTGAGGGGACCGGCTACGGCCAACACCGCGGCATGGACGAACATCAACCTCAAGCTCCCGCCCGTACCGCTTGTTGACTACGCCATTATGTACGACCGCGATGGCGACGGACGTGCCGATAGCCTCTATGTCAAGTACACGAAGGAACTCATGGGCAAGAGCAAGATCGACTCGTTGCAGTTCACCTTCGGTCAACAGTTCCCCGTGCGCACCAAGTATGAACGTGCCGGTGATTCGGCCCTCGTCCTCACTGCCGAAGGCGGTTTCGGTAACGCCGTGTTCACTGGTAACGCCGACACGCTTTACAACGGCATGATCGAGACATGGTTCACCTTCTCCGACAACGGAGGCAAGTCGGTATTCCCGGTTACTGGCGATATCATCGACCGCGTGAACCCGATTATCACATCTGCCGAAGTTGAAATTACGGACCATAACACGAACCTGATTATCACATTCAGCGAAGCCATTGCCGACAGCAGCAAGGGCTACTACCTGGATATGTTCAATTACAAGTGCTGGCGCGCCGGCTCGCTCAAGGATCCCATTGCTCCGATGTCTGTAAGGGCAACGAAGCCGAATGTATGGAAATTGCCCTTCAACGGCGGCATGGACGATGTGGTCCCGGCAGT
The DNA here is from genome assembly GCA_016285835.1 of Fibrobacter sp. GTDB lineage: Bacteria > Fibrobacterota > Fibrobacteria > Fibrobacterales > Fibrobacteraceae > Fibrobacter. Next base: position 3,675 of record JAEERM010000154.1, on the reverse strand, counting down.
GGGTGACTCCATCCGACTCGTTCCGGGTGACGCTCCTCTGTACCTCACCGGCATCAACGTAGCTTACGACCTCTCCGGAACATCACCGCACAAGTTCAACCCGTGGGTCCGCATCACCGGTGACCAGGAAGTCCAAGTGACCAGTGCCCCGGTCGCAGCAGTCAGCGCCGACAACGAAAAGACCGTCGCCATCGTCACGAGCAAGGAAGCAACCGTTCCCACGCTCATCACGGACCTTACCAAGGACGTGAAGGAAATCGTCGACGAATACGGCGTACAGGGCCACCTGATTGGATTTGATATGGCACAGCTCGCTGCCAACGAGAATGCGGCCGTCGTTGCCGATATCGAAAAGGGCAAGCTCACCATCGACATCCTTCGCCAGATTGAAAGTGGTGAAATATCCGTCAAGTCTGCGAAAAAGACCTACGACCTGAGCGACGCTACCGCGGATGCCATCAAGGATGGCTTGCTCACCTCGGCCAACTTCGCAGGCGTCAAGAACGGCACCGTGAAGGTGATGAGCAAGGACAATATTACGCTCCATTACAGCACGAGCTACTTCACGAGCCTCGGTCATTACGTGAACGGCGAATCGGGCTCCATCGCCTGCGCCGACACCATCTATAACGGCGACTGCCTGAACAATGGTGGTAACCTGTTCCTCGCCTGGAACATGAGAGCAACCGACAACCGCCTTGTCGCAACCGGCGTCTACATCGCCCGTCTCGAAATCAAGGTGAAGGCCGGCAGCAAGGTCATCTCCGAAATGACGCGTGACATGCTCTGGGGTGTACGCCGCGGAAAGATTAATGCGCTCGACCTGAACGTCAAGTAAATTTCTCTACACGACAAACAACGCCTCGCTTCTGCGGGGCGTTTCTTTTTTATACAAAGAAGGCCGGACTCAGTCCGGCCTTCTATACAAACTAACAGAATCGTTACACGAAGTTGTACAGGTCTGTGATGTCTTCGTTGTTCTTGTCGTACATCCAGAACTGGTTCACGTGGGCGCTTTCGTCTTCCACGAGAGAAATCTTCATGTTGTGCTTGTATTCCAGATAGTTGAACATGCGGTTGAGGTCGCGGCAGAGCACGTCCACCACGGCAGGGCTCACCACGAGCGTTACCTCGCGCAGCTTGCCCTTCGCCTTCGCGCGCGCCATCCAGCGGTCGATCATGCCGAGCGTGGATTCCAGCGTAGCGATACGTCCACCACCGTTGCACACCGGGCAGCGTTCCGTCTTCTCGGTCATCAGGTTCACGCGCACACGCTTGCGAGTGACTTCCATAAGGCCGAACTGGCTGATGGGGGCCGGGCTGATAGGCGCCTTGTCGCGACGGATAGCCTTGCGGAATTCCTGGTACACAGCCTCGCGGTCGGCATCCGTCTCCATATCGATGAAGTCGATGATGATGAGGCCGCCCACATCGCGCAAGCGGAGCTGCTTTGCGATTTCGTGGCAAGCGTCGATGTTCGTTTCAAGGATGATCTTGCTCTGGTCCTTACCGTGCACCTTCGGTCCGGTGTTCACGTCGATAGACACGAGCGCCTCGGTCTGTTCGATGACGAGGTTACCACCGCGCGGCAGCGGGACCTGGCGTTGCAGGGAACGCGCATAGTCGTTCTCGATCTTGAAGTATTCGAAAAGGCTTTCGCTGCTGCTCCAGAGCTTCACCTTGTCGAGCTTGTCGGGCGAGAGCACCTTGAGATATTCGCGGAGAGCGAAGTACTCGTCACGGTTGTCGATGTACACGTAATCCGTGTTGTCACTGAAGTATTCGCGAACAGTCTGCTCGATAGAATCGGACTCTTCGTAGATGCAGGTCTCGGCAGGCATGGTCTCGAAGTTGTACTTCGTCTGTTCCCACTTGCTTTCGAGTTCGCGCATCTGCTTGTTGATTTCGAATTCGGATTCGTTGAGGCCGTTGGTGCGGACGATATAGCCCACGTCGCGGCCCTTGAGGCGGCGAACCACCTTCTTGAACTCGCGGCGCTTGGCCGGATCGCGTTCGCGCTTCGAAACGCCGATGAAGTTGGTTCCCGGCATGCACACGAGGAAACGCCCAGCAAAGCTCAGGTGCGTCGTCAGACGGGCACCCTTGGTACTGATCGGTTCCTTGACAACCTGAACCATGATTTCCTGGCCTTCCTTGAGCAACTCGTCGATGGAAATTTCCTTGGACGGTCCCCCCTCGTCGTCGTCGTCGCCGTACTCGCGGCGGAGGAGCTCGTTCCTGTCCATCGCATCGTCCTGGTGCAGGAAGCCGGCCTTTTCAAGGCCGATGTCGATGAAGGCGGCCTTGAGTGCGGGGAGCACCTTCTGGACTACGCCCTTATATATATTGCCCAGAACTCGGTTAGACGAAACACCTTCAACAACTAGTTCAACGAGTTCGCCGTCTTCCATTATGGCGATACGCTTCTCGTAAGGTGTTTTGCTAATCAAGATTCCGCGCTTACACTTATTTGCCATTAAAACTCCTAAAGGGTAAAGCAAAACTTGATAGATATCCCCAAGACAGGCCCAAAAGTATGGACCTCGTCCGAGCCTCCGGTGTTTCTTGACGGAAAGTACCGCCCGCCTGCATCGCAAGACCTGGGGACTTTAAATATAATAAGACGAGAGGCTAGAATTTAGAGAATAGGGGCTGGAGACTGGAGAAAAGGGGGGACGAGCGGTGAGCTATGAGGATTCAGGCTCGGGGCTCGAGGTGCGAGCAATGAGCCATGAGCGGTGGGCTATGGAAACCAGGTGAGGTGTCCGGGATTACGTTACTTTGTTATAAAAAAACCTTCCGGGTCGACCGGGGTGCCGTCGATGCGCACCTCGTAATGCAGTCCGATGCTGGACTCGCGGCCACTCTCGGCAATGAGCGCAATCGGGTCGCCACGGGAAACCTTCTGGCCCGACTTGACCAGCGTGGAACCTAGGTGAGCGTAGAACGTGCGCACGCGCTTCGTGTGCTCAATTTTCATGGTGAGCCCGAACCCGCGATGCGAGCGGATTTCAACGACAGTTCCCCCTCCCGGGGCAAAGACGGTATCGCCCTCTGCCGCAACAAAGTCAATGCCACGGTGCGGCAGGTTCTGCTGCGTAAACTGGTCAAAAATCATCTCGAAGCGGTTCTTGACTGTCGGGGAATTCTTGATGGGGTGCAACACGGGGATACTTGCCGCCAAAGCGGAATCGGCCTCCAGGAGCTTGACCGCCTTGCGCATGGAGCGCTCAATCTGGAGGACTCCCTTGCGGTCTTTCGCCATCGGGGCCATCTCGTCGTCAGCACCGGCGTTCTCCAGCGAAAAGCCCATACCGCTCAACACCACCGTGCTGTCGCGCAAAATGCGGGCCTCTTCGGCCTTGAGGATAGACTCGTCCACCTTCTCGCGGATTTGCTTAATCTGCTTCTTTATAAAAGAATTCTGCTTGTAAACATCGACAACGTTCCCGTCGGAAATGCGTTCGGCAATCTCCGCCGGGGAAAACAGGATAAAGCCGAGCAAGGCAATAATGCAGGCGACAACACCCACGACCAACTTCCACACCGGAAACCTGTAGTTCCTGGTGCCCGACGTGTTCTTGGAAAAAACGTGTACTTCTATTTTCTTCACGACTTACCGGATACCCTTCAGTTCTCTGAGTTTTCTCAGGCGTTCCTCGATGGAGCCCACCA
>JAEERM010000052.1 GCA_016285835.1 Fibrobacter sp. | reverse complement strand
AGGCCAAGCTGGCCCGTGGCGTCGTGGATCGCCTGATTACCTATGCAAAGAAGGGCGACCTTTCTGCCCGTCGTGAAGCTGCCCGCTTCATCACGAGCCCGAAGGTTCTCCAGGATTTGTTCAACACAATCGGCCCGCGCTATGCCAACCGTAACGGTGGGTATACCCGCGTGCTCAAGCTCGGTCCGAACCGCGCCGGTGACGCCGCTGAAATGGCCTTGATCGGTCTCGTCGAAGACGAAATCGTCGCCAAGTCCAAGAAGGCTGCCGAACAGCCCAAGTCCGATGCCGTGAGCATGGTCGAAGGCGAAAGCAAGTCTGCTGAATAATCAACCTTTTGCAGGTTTTGAAAGGGCCCGGCTGTAAAAGCCGGGTCTTTTTTTGTGGATGCCGGATCATGGCGCCCATAATGTGTAATATTTTGATTCTATTGAAATTACGACGATACGTTTTTTTGTATAATTGTAGGACCATATCGTTACTACGGAATATTTTATGCCGCACTTTTTGGCCATTGTCCTGTTCTTTTGTGGAATTTCTCTAGCCCAGACTTCGTTGTTCGGTGGCAGTGCCAGTATGCTTTCCAGCGAGCAGTCATTGTCGTCGCGAAGCTCTACCGTGCTCCAGCCCGCTTATTCCGAGGTCCAGGTAGATTCCACGTATGTCCTGGGTCCGGGCGACTTCCTGGATATCATGCTCGAGAACAAGTACCTCACGGTCCAGATTTATCCAGACGGCTCCGTGGCCATCGAAGAGTGTGGCGCTGTAGTTGTGGGCGGGAAGACCATGGCGGAGGCACGCCAGATGATTCTCGACCTTGTGAGCAAGCGTTACAAGCGCGAGTACTGTTTTGTCCAACTATCCTCCCTCAAGCGTTTCCGCGTCACCATCATGGGTGCAGTTACCCAGATTGGCCAGCATACGGTAGAGGCTCAGACGAGGCTCAGCTATTTTATTCGCCAGGTGGGCGGCACTCTCCCCAATGCGGATGCCGAGCACATTCTGATTTTGCGCGGTAAGGACACGATCCATGTGGATTATCACAAGCTTTCGGTTGAAGGCGATTTCAGTGCAGACCCGATGCTGGAACAGGGTGACAAGATTTTTGTGCCCTTCTACGACGTGGGCGAAATTATCACGCTCATTTTCCCGCACATACGCACCAGTGCCCCCTACAAGGAAGGGCGTTCGTTGTTGGAATATTATAACCTTTCCGGTGTGGAACGTACGCAGAATTACGGATACAAGGCCATCAGCATCAAGGAGCCAGGCAAGGAACCGTACTGGATTCCTCTTTCGGACATGAGCAAGGTGTTTCCCGCGAAAAATTCGGAGGTGGAGTTCCGTCTCAATCAGAAGTTCGTGTATGTTGGCGGAGCCGTTGGCCATATCGGGCAGTTTGAATACAATCCTTCCTGGCACGCTATCGACTATATCGCTGCTGCCGGCGTGAACCCGACTACGGGTACATGGGTACAGGTCCGCGTGTGGCGCGGCAACCAGCCCAAGGCTATTACCGTGAAGGTCGCCGAAGACCCGATTCTCGCGGGCGACTTCATCGAAGTTCCCAAGAACCACTACGAGTCGTTCAAGGACTTCGTTCTGTTTCTCGCCTCCCTCTTGACGGTCGTTTCGTCGGCCTTCATCATTTACGCAAGCTATAATAACGATAAGTAGACTTATGGAAAAGCAGGAACCCGTTGGATTGACCGAAGTCCTCTTGAGGATTTTAAGCAACGACTTGAAGCACATCAAGCTGTGTCTGTTCTTTGTTCTCTTGCCGACGATTGTGGTGTTCGTTATGGTCATGTGGGTTATCCAGCCTACGTACAGGGTCACCGCAGTCATCACGCCGCCACCGGCCAGTACGCCCAATGTGCTGAGCGGTTTTTCCAGCATGCTAGGCGGCATGGGTTCCGGCGTGGGTTCGCTTCTTGGGCTTTCGGACAACAACGACGATATCGGTGCCGTCTGGACCATCTTCAATTCCTGGCAACTCCATAACCAGGTCATCGAGAAGTATCACCTCAAGGAGCACTACAAGTTCAAGGGCAAGTTCCATGCAGACTTGCTCAGGGAATTCCGCAAGAACTTCGGGTTCGAGAAGAACAAGGAGGACTTGTTCTCTGTCTCCATCGAAGACGAGGACTACCACCTCGCGGCCGAAATGCTGCGATTCATCCTTGCCAAGGCGGACTCCGCGTTCAATGCTTTCAAGACGTCGCAGGCCCGCCAGTCCAGGATTTATTTCCAGTCCAGGCTCGACTCCTGCGAGAGGGTCATGGATTCCTTGCTCGTCTCTTTCGCACAGTTCCAGGTGGATAACAACTTCTACGACCCGGAAGTCCAGCTCGAGGCAACGATTAAGTACATGGGCGAACTCCAGGCGAAGCGCGAAGAAGTCGCCATGGAAATGTCGTTCGAGAAAATGAATCGCGGTGACGACAGTAAGCGCTACGACGAACTGAGCAAGCGCTATCGCGGCGTGACCAACGCCCTCAACAGCACGCTCGAAGGCAAGCGCGGCGAGGTGGGCGTGCTTTCGCTCAAGAAATCTCCGGCACTTGCGGTGGAATACTTGCGCCGCGAGTCCGAGCTCAAGATACAAGAAACTTTGTACAAGCTTTTGCGCCAGCAGAGCGAGCAGATGCGCCTGGAAGAAGCCAAGATGCTCACGAATCTGCACATCCTCGAACCGCCCTGGGAGAACAACAAGAAGGTTTCCCCGCTTCGCGGTGTCTCGCTTATTTTTACGGTCATGGTGTCTTCGCTCTTTGTGACGTTCCTGTGCAATTTTATTGAGTTCATGAAGGCCGAGACTGCCCGCGGCTCGAGGGTCGCCGACGATTGGGCCTCCATTACGAGATTCTTTAGAAGGAAATCCAAGAAGAAGGCGTAGGCCATGTTTTGGTTCCCCTTGGAATATCCGGTAAGCTTCGCGCTTTTCCTGGTTGTCCTCGCCTGCATTGCGCAGGCGTGGTTTTTCAAGAAGGACTTCTTCAATCCTCCCACGATATACTGTTTTTCGCAGTGTGTGACGCTCGGCATCGCCTACTTCCAGTATAACAAGGCGATGACCGATTTCCAGCTCAAGACCTGGCTGTTCTGGATTGGGGCGATGATTTCTTTTTGCGTGGGTTGCTGCCTGGTGAGGCTGGTGGCGAAGATCCACGGCGAGCCGGTGCGTATAGCGGAACCTTCCGCCCCCGAGGGTTACAACTGGAAACTGCATGTCGCGCTTTCGTATATCCCGTTCGCGCTTTTCTTGGTGGGTGTATTCGGCATCATACAGACGGCAGGCAACTTGCTCTTGTTGACGGACGACCCGTCTCGCTGGATGAGGAAGGATACGGACTATGGTTACTATTCCGTGCTGTTCAGTAGCGGGCCGCTGTGCGTGCTTTTGTTCGGTGCTGCTGCGTTCAGCAAGTTCAATCCGCTGAAGGGTGTCCGCTGGCTTGCGCGGTTCATGGTGGTCCTCACTATCTTGCTCAACTTTTTTGCTTATCCGACCCGCGGAACCCTCTTCTTTAGCGTAGGCTTCCTTATCATTCTGTTCAACTATTTGCGCAAGCGTATTTCGGCGGCGTGGGTTTTGGTGTTGCTGGCGCTCGCTGCCGCGGGCTTTATCGCCATCAGTACGTTGCGCGACCAGTACCAGGGCAATTCGGTAAAGAGCATGGCGTTCAAGGCTATGATCGACCTGCCGTACAAGTACGTGTCGAACAATTACTGGAATTTCGACTATGCCATCAACCCGCCGCCGGATAGGGAATACCATCCGCATACTTACGGTATCGACTTCTTCTTCGGCATGTTCGAATTTTTCCAGGTGCCCGGAAGTTTCCGCTACAGCATGCGCTGGGACGGGCTTTTCAACGAACGCATCGAGAAGATTCACGGCCTGAATACCGCGAGTTACCTGTGGGAAGTGTACAAGGACTTGTACGCCCCGGGTGTGTTCCTGTTCCCCCTCTTCGTGGGGCTTGCGCTTGCGGTCTTGCACCTGCGCCTGTGTCGCAAGGGATTTACGCCGCGCGTGCTTTTGCACTACACTTTGCTCATCTACATCATTGGCTGGTGGTTCTTCACTCCGGCATACAAGCAGGGCATTTACTGGGTTTGGTCGTTTATCATTTTCAGTATAACGACCATGAGCATGCGGCGAGAAAAGATTGCGAGGGCTTGATTGTATATGAAGGGCCTGTTCGACAATATCGTTATCGGTGCGGGGCTTTACGGCCTGTATGCCGCCTTGTTTTTCGCAAAGCGTGGGAACCGGGTGCTGGTTCTTGAAAGGGACCCTGCGCCCTTCATGCGGGCGACCTATATCAACCAGGCTCGCATTCACCAGGGTTATCATTACCCGCGCAGTCTTTCGACGGCGATGAAGTCCGCCTATTACTTTGAACGGTTCAACAAGGATTTCGATTTTTGCATCCATCGGGAATTCGAGAAGGTCTATGCGACATCGGCCAAGTATTCCTGGTCCGATCGCGAGCAGTTTATCGCATTCTGCAAGGCAGCGGGTATTCCGTGCCATGAGTTGCATCCGGGACAGTTCTTTAGGCCGGACATGTGCGATGGAGCCTTCCGGACTCGTGAATATACCTACGATGCGAAGATATTGAGGGATTATTTTGTCGAGGAACTCGCCAAGTATTCCAATGTCGAAATTTGTTATCGTGCCGATGTTTGTGGAATCCATCTGGACGGCGAAAATTACTCGGTGCAATTTACGCGGGAGGGTGAAACGGAATCCTGCGTGTCGGCCCCGTTCTTGCTGAATGCCACCTACGCATCGACAAACCAGGTGCAGGCCATGCTTGGGTTTGACGGATTCAAGATAAAGTATGAATTGTGCGAAATTATTCTGTGTAATGTCAGCGAGGCATTAAAGCCGTATGGCATTACCGTGATGGATGGTCCGTTTTTCTCGATTATGCCTTTTGGCAAAACGCCCTATCATTCCTTGACAGCGGTGACCTTTACGCCACATGTGACTTGCCACGGCGAGAACTTGCCGCGTTTTAATTGCCAGGACCGGAGCGGCGGATACTGCTCGCAGGCGAAACTGGGCAACTGCAACGAATGCCCGGCAAGGCCCAAGACGGCGTATCCCTACATGGCCAATCTTGCGCACAAGTATCTTAAGGACGAATACGGATTCGAGTATGTCGACTCGCTTTTTTCCATGAAGCCGATTCTCGTGGCCTCCGAAATAGACGATTCCAGGCCAACGGTCCTCAAGGTCCATTCAAGAAAGCCTACATTTGTAAGTGTGCTTTCGGGCAAAATCAATACCGTCTACGATCTGGATGAGGTGCTAGGCAATGTCTAAAGAAAAAATATTTGTTTCGGCTGTCGTCTACGTGCGTAACGACGAGTCTCGCATATCCGGATTCCTTTCCATGCTGGCCGGTGTTTTGGAAGAACGTTTCGAACATTCCGAAATCATTTGCGTGAACGATTTTTCGTCGGACGGAAGCCTTGAAAAGATCAAGGAGTTTGTCAAGGCGGGGACTGCCGTCAGCATGACGGTGGTGAACATGAGCTATTTCCATGGGCTCGAGCTTTCCATGAATGCAGGAGTCGACCTGTCTATCGGCGATTTTGTCTATGAGTTCGATTCAGTAGAGATGGATTATGAACCTTCGCAAGTCGTGGATCTTTATTACAAGACCCAGGAAGGTTTCGATATCGTGAGCCTTTCGCCCGACAAGGGCAACGGCCTGTTTTCGAGGGCGTTTTACCGGCTGTTCAACGATTTTTCCAGTTACCCGCAGAAGATATCGACGGAGTCGGTGCGTATCTTGAGCCGCCGCACGATCAATCGCGTGAGTAGCATGAGCAAGACGATTCCCTACCGTAAGGCTCTCTATGCAAGCAGTGGACTCCGGACCGCAAGCATCGTGTATAAGCGCACGGGGAAGGGGAGAAAAGTCGATAGGGGCGAACGCCGCTACCGCCGGAAGCTTGCCATCAATTCGCTAATTTTGTTTACGAACGTAGGGTACAGTTTTTCGATATCCATGACACTTCTCATGATGTGTATCGCTGTTTCCATGTTGACCTACTCGATTGTCGTTTACTTGACCCAGACTCCTGTGGAAGGGTGGACAACGACGATTTTATTCCTTTCGTTTGCGTTCTTTGGCCTGTTCGGAGTCTTGACCGTGATTATTAAGTATCTGCAAATTATTGTGGACTTGATATTCAAGCGGAAGACCTATAATTTCGAAAGCATCGAGAAACTGACCTAGAAAAGCGTGGGGCTTATGAAGAAGGCGATTGTGGGCTATACCGGTTTTGTCGGTAGCAATATCTATGCGTCGGGCGACTTTGAGGGGGCCTACAATACCAAGAACATCCAGGATGCTTTCGGAACGTGCCCGGACTTGCTCGTGTATGCGGGAATGCGTGCCGAGAAGTTCCTTGCGAATGCGGATCCGGAACGGGATTACGGCCTGGTGCAGGAAGCCGAAAAAAATATCGAGTCCATCCGGCCTAAAAAGCTGGTGCTGATTTCGACAATCGATGTCTTCAAGACGCCTTCGGATGTAGACGAGAATAGCACTATTGATACGGATGGCCTGAATGCTTACGGCTATAACCGTTATAGGCTCGAGACGTGGGTCCGTGAAAATTATCGGGACGCGTTGATTATAAGGCTTCCGGGCCTTTTCGGGATGAACATCAAGAAGAACTTCATTTTCGACTTGATCAACGTGATTCCCTCGATGCTGAAGGTTGCGAAATTCGATGAACTTGCTATGCGCGAAAGTACGTTGAAGCAGTGCTACACTTTACAGGATAACGGATTCTACAAGGTAAAGGCGCTCTCTGACGGGGAACGCGCCTCGCTGAAGGAAAAGTTCCTGGAACTTGGTTTCAGCGCGTTGAATTTTACGGATAGCAGGGCCCGATACCAGTTCTACAATCTTTCGAGATTGTGGAACGATATTAAGACGGCGCTCGATTCTGGAATAGACTTGTGGCACCCGGCAACAGAACCTGTTTCGGCGGGGGAACTGCACGAGTTCATAACGGGCAGACCCTTCGTGAACGAACTGAACGGAGTGCCTGCAAGTTACGATTACAGGACCGTGCATGCGGAACGTTTTGGCGGCAGCGGCGGATATATCGAGAACAAGTTGTCGGTGATGGAACAGGTCAAGAAGTTTGTAAAGGGAATGGAGCCGTGATTCGGGAAAAAATAGGATCCCCGTGGACGGCGCAGTCGGTCGCCATCGCCACGCTGATGGCCCTCTCGGTCCTGTTTTTTTACGACCCGTTTTCGGGAATATCCCTTACGGAATGGGACCGCTCCTTTTGCTCTGCCTCGCTTGCGGGGATTGATCCTTCCAAACGCATTTCCAGTTTCTACCGTCTTTACTTGGTTTATTTCCCGCTCCTTTGTGGCACCTTTGGGATTGTCGTTTCGGCTTTGCTGAAAAAAAGGAGCGTACCGCATTTTGGTATTTCCACGTGCCTTTCTTTTTTGGCGCTCCTAGTCGCCTATGTCTTCCGTAATGGTCCGTCGGTTTGCCATGTTGTGGCCATCGCCTTGGCGGTTGCTTGTTTTGCATGGCAGTGGATTCTGGTTTTTTTGATTTGCCGCAAGGGAAATGCTTCCGAAACAAAACGTGCCGGGCCTGTTGCAAAAGGAATCCATTGGGCACGCGAAAATGCGCATACCCTCCGAGTGGGTTTTGTCTATACGTCCTTTGCGTTTTCCTTGTTGGTGAGCCTGCCTACTTTAAGGTCGCTACTTGACGCAAGTCCGGTCGCCTTGATAAATGTCGGTGCGGTCGCCGTTGCGGGATTCTTTTTTGTGCGCCTTGTGGCAAGGGGTGGTGTCAGGAACATGCCCGCCCATTTATTGGACCAGGCTTGTACGGTTGGCGCGTTTTCTGCGATTCTGTCGGTAGCGTCGTGTTATTCGAGGATTGTCGTTCCCCTGTTTGCGGGGCATTCCGTCTTTTTCGATGAGTATGCCCGGGATTTCGGTGCAATCCTGTTCGATTCGTCGGCATCGTTGCTCATGACGCTTTCGTTCCTGTTCGCTTTGCTGAGTGCCGAAAAATTTTCCGGCGACATTTACCGTTCCTTGGTATCGTCTGTATTCGCCTCGATTACCCTTTCCCTCTTTTTGCCGCTGCCAGTGGCCGTGAATGCCCTGATTGTCTTTATCCTTTTGCTCTTGTTGTTGCGCAAGGGAATCGACGGAACGCAGCGACTCGAAGTTTTGACATGGTTCCCGCTAATATTCTGCATCGCCTGCGAACTGTTCTTTACCCTGTTTGAAAAAAATATGATGCCCGTTGCTCCGGCATACGGCGTCTATGTGTTGATGGCCTTGTGCCTGTTGCCGGTATTCTTCAAGAAGGCGCGCTTCGGTCTTTTATCGCGGGGGCTTTCTGAAAACGCATTTTATGCCGGCGCACTCTTGAGTTTTGTCGCGTTGGCCTACGGTGGCGTGTCCTATTTCCAGATTTTGCATAACAACCAGGTCGACTTCAAAGATTTCTATGAATTTGGGAACTATCTGGGTGTTATCGATACGATGGTGAGGGGGAATGTTCCGGTCATCGATTATTTTTCGGCACATGCTTTGAGTGATGTCTTGACCAAGATTGTCCATGCCGCTATTCACGGGAACATCATTGGAGCGCTTGCAGATCCTTACGGGAACTTTATCCGCCTTTCGTGCGGTGGTATTGCCATGTTCTTCATATTGGCAAAGTTCTTCCATCCTTTTTTTGCATTTTCTTTTGTCTGCCTTTTCCCGCTAGATACAACCGCTTTTGAATTTACGGATATATGCCTTGTTGCGGTGCTTCTCCATTTTTGGCTTTACCAGAAAAACAGTATCGCGAAGTTCCATCTTTTCTGGCTCCTTGTCGCGCTGGTTGCATTCTACAAGTACGATACCGGCGTGGCGTTCGGTATTGCAGCTATCGTAGCTACGATTGTCTTGCTTGTTTGCAGGCGTGATAGGAGGGGGCTTGCTTGGTGGGCGCTTTCTGGCGTGTCGGTAAGCGTGTTGCTGCTCCTGTTCTATTTTGGCTATTGTCATTGGAACGGGATCGATGCTGTTACGAGAATGAAGGAATGGATATCGCTGACTCTACATTCCAATCCCTACTGGGCCGAAGAATCCTTGTTCCATTCGATGAACAGCCCCCTGTTTGTCATCGTCTATTTTGCGATTCCCCTTGCGGAGTCGTTCGTGATATATTATGTGCTTGTGGAAAGTTTCCGAAAAAGGGACATGGAAAAGACGGCGGCACTTTCATTGCTGTTCTCGGTTGTAGGGCTTTTCATGTTGACGAGGTCCTTCGTCTATTATACGCTTACGTCCACTATGGGGCGCGGCCGCGTCATCTTCTGCTATAGCGTATTCGCCTTGCTGTTCTTTGTGCTTCACCTGTTGCAGAAAAAAAAGATGGAAACCTCACTTACCGGCATGTCGTGGCTTGCCGTTGTTGCGGTGGCGATTGGACTTTGCAACGGAGTGAACCACTTTTTCCCGGACGTGACGAACGTGTCTTTGAACAGGGCTGTTTCTGGAGTAGTCTCTGTCCGTGAAAATCTCCAGCGGACTTATCCCAAGGCGGAGCGTTACGGGATGGATGGTACGTTGCAGCATTATTCGGATGCTTTCGGCGCTATTTTTGGGAACCTCCTGGAGAATCGCGAGACCTTCCTCGACTTTGCGGACATTCCCTTGGTGTATGCCTTGACCGGAAAGGATAAACCTTTCTATTCCGCACAGAGCCCAGGACTTTTGACAGACCTTTATTCGCAGGAAATGTTCTTGAAAGAAATTCGCGAACACGAGGTCCCTGTCGCTGTCACGGCATTGACGAATCGGGGGTTCTTGCAAACCATTGCAAAGATTCCGCACCATGTCCGTTTTTACAGGATTGCAGAATACCTTTATGCTCATTACAGGCCGCTCGCTCGCTTTGAAGACTTTATGATTTGGTGCCGGCCAGACCGTTATGACGTTTATGCGAGAAAGTTGGAAAGCGTCCAGGGCGTGTCTTTGGAGTTGGCTGAATACGGTTATTTCCCGAATAGCGAATACCACTATTTCGACTTGAAATGGAACCCTTATATCTGGGCGAACTTGGACAAGGAACATGCCGCTGCGAACACTGTTTTGGAAGATGCCCGAAGGGAAGGGGACCTGTTTGTGTTTTCCGGGTCGAATCACCACTTGCACGGCATGGGCAATTATATCGCCATGGATATCGAAAGCGCTGCGGATTCCGCTGCGGCGAACATTCGCCTGTTTGAATCGGAACGTCCGGATTCGCAATATGGGTATGCCTTCAAGCTGAAGAAAGGCCGTCACCAGTACCTTATTCGTTCCAGCCAGGATTATAATTGGTATGCGATGAATATCAATACGATTCGGCTGGATTGTGAAGGCTGCGTCGTCAACAGGATGCAAATCTTGCAGGGAGACTGATGAAACTATCGATATCGAATATAGCATGGGCCGCCGAGAACGATTCCGCCGTTTACGGGATGATGTCGGATCTTGGCTTTAAGGGATTGGAAATCGCGCCGACGCGGATTTTCCCCGATTCGCCATACGACAAGTGCGCAGAGGCGGCGGCCTGGAGCAGGGACCTCCTTGCCGGATACGGTTTTTCTGTTCCGTCGATGCAGTCGATATGGTATGGCCGCAAGGAGAGCCTTTTTGGTTCTCTAGAGGAACGGAGTGCACTGGTGCAATACACCAAGGCGGCAGTCGACTTTGCCCAAGCTGTCGGTTGCGGGAATCTGGTATTCGGGTGCCCCAAGAACCGCACGGTCCCTGACGGGATGGATCTTGGAAAGGCGAATATCGTTGCCGTGGAATTTTTCAGGGAAGTCGGCGAGTATGCCGCAAGTCGTGGGACTGTTATCGGTATCGAGGCGAACCCTGCGATTTACGGAACGAATTTTATTAACGGGACCGATGCGGCTCTTTCGCTCATCGAGGAAGTCAATTCAACTGGCGTGCGTTTGAATTTGGATGTGGGAACGATGGTTGCGAACGACGAAACGGTCGATGTCTTGCGGGGCCGGGAACATCTGGTCAATCATGTCCATGTGAGTGAGCCGTATTTGAAACCGATCCAGAAAAGGGACCTCCATGCTGAACTGCTTGCGCGGTTGTCCGAATGTGGGTACGGTGGCTATGTCTCTATCGAGATGGGAAAAGTGGATTCTCTGGAAGAGATAAGAAAGTCGATGGTGTACGTTAAGGAAATGGCGGTGTAGGATGTTTTATCAGGATGTTGCAGGAGTCCCAGATTTTGAGTGCGAGGAATTTGCCTCGCGCAAGAAGGATTACGTTGTCCTTATTCCCATTATCAACGAAGGCAACCGGATCCTGAATGAATTGAAAAGAGCGCAGGCGGCGAACGTGGGCGGTGTTGCAGATATTGTCATTTGCGATGGCGGTAGCACCGACGGTTGCACGGAAAAAAGTGCGCTGGTTTCGTTGGATGTGAACACATTGCTTGTCAAGAAGAGTGCCGGGAAACAGGGTGCCCAGCTGCGCATGGGTTTCTGGTGGGCGCTCAAACGTGGTTACAAGGGAATCATCACCATCGACGGAAACGACAAGGACAGTATCGAGGATGTTCCGCGCTTTATCGAAAAACTGGAAGAAGGTTTTGACTTGGTTCAAGGTTCCAGGTTCGTGAAAGGCGGTGTTGCTGTCAATACCCCTTTGAGCCGATTGATTGCCGTTAGGCTCCTGCATGCTCCCGTAATTTCCTTGACGGCCCGCCAGTGGTTTACCGATACGACCAATGCCTACCGCGCCTATTCAACTCGTTACTTGCAGGATTCTCGGGTTGCTCCTTTCCGTGACGTTTTCAACACTTACGAGTTGCTTGCCTATTTGTCGGTGCGTGCGACGCAACTTAAGTACCGGGCTTGTGAAATTCCCGTGACGAGGGCCTACCCGAAGAACGAAAAGACGCCGACAAAGATTAGCCCGTTCAAGGGGAACTGGCTGCTGCTCAAGATACTTTTCAGGAATCTGCTGGGAGCCTATAATCCGAAATGATTGAATCCTTGAAGAAAAACGGCAAAGGCATTCTGATGATGCTCGCTTCTGCCCTGTGTGTTTGTCTGGGGCAGTTGTTCTGGAAACTTTCGGTAGACGAAGGCTGGCTCTTCCTGGTGGCAGGTTTCGCCTTGTACGTGGTCGGGGCGCTTTTGATGGTGGTGGGTTACCGTTTTGGAAAGCTTTCGGTATTGCAGCCGGTACTGAGTGTCAATTACGGCTTGAGTGTTGTACTCGGCTTTCTCGTGTTAGGTGAGGCTGTGACGCTCCAGAAGTGCGTGGCGATTGTCGTTATTGTGACGGGAGTGTTCCTTGTCGCGGCGGGGGACGAGGAATGACGTTGATTCTTTTGCTTGTCGCGATGACCATGCTCGGGGCGGTCGCATCGCTTATGCTAAAAAAAGCGTGCACCAACTTGACCTTGCGTGAAATCTACAAGAACGGCTGGTTCTTTGGGGGTGGCGGTCTCTATTTTGTGACGGCACTCATGAATATCGCGCTTCTCAGGTATTTGGACTATTCTGTAGTGCTCCCTTTTACTTCGTTGACTTATGTATGGTCGGCCATTTTGTCGGCGAGCGTGTTAAAGGAGAAGATTTCGCGCAAACAGGGGATAGGCCTTGCACTTATTGTTTGCGGGGCTTTTTTGCTGGTAATGTAATTTACCAGCGGAAGCGGCGGTTCTTAATAAAGTAACAGAGTAGGAACAGGCTCAGGCAAAGGTCGCCCGTGAGCGTGAGTGCCGGAATGTAGGATGCCTGAAGCATGGAGGCGCCTCCGATACAGACTCCGATATTGATGATGCCGCCCGCGGTAATCATGGCGCCGTAGAGCCAGGTGCGCTTTTCTTTCAGCAGAGTGGATATCATTCCCATGCGGGTGGCCTGGAGCGTGAGCGACAGGGCGAGAATCCGCAGACAGTGACAGCTGGTTTCAAGGACATCGCTTGTCCATGGCGCTGCAAAGAAGATGATGCGGAGCGTGTATTGTGGAAAAAGCCAGAAGGGAGAAGAGACGGCTATAATGAATAGCGTAAAGACAGCCTGGTCTCGCAGGTGCAGGGCCTTGCTGTCGGTCTGGTGCAGTGTAATCAGGCTCGACGAGATGAAATGCACCATGAGTCCCGATGCAAGGATGACGAGCTTGTGAGAAAAGTTGTAGGCTCCGAGGAATTCGGGTTTTGCAAAATGGGCCACGGTGTAGAGGCCCACGGGCAGGTAGGCGAAGCTTGCGATGCTTGCGAGCGCGTAGGGGCTTGCGGACTTGAGCATGAGCTTGAAGAACTTCAGGGTGTGGTTCCCGATTCGCAGCACCTTGGTCGTAAAGGCCTGCCGGACACCGAAGCCGAATGCGGGCAACGCGGCGGCGACCATCGCTAGGGCTATTGCCGGGATGGAATCGACCCGGAACACGTACAGGGTGACCATCATGACCGTCGTGTACGATATCGTGTGCAAGACCTTCGAGATGAGCAGTTTTTTCCAGAAATTCCCGCAGATGAAGTACCAGTCGAAGAAGGCGTGCTGGAACAATAGCCCTAGCGCGAGCACGAGCTCGCCGGCGAACGCCGGATGGTCGCGCCGCACCGTGAACGCGAATATGACCATGGCGGCCGCGGTAATAGCCGTCATCGCAAGCCTCATCTGCAGTACGCTCGTGAAAAGCCTCCCTTCGGTGGCCCGTTTGCCAAAGTAGGCGAGGATAAGCGTCGCCATACCGAAGTCCGCGATGGCGCAGAATACGGTGTAATCCGTCTGCAGCACCCCGAAGTACCCGAAGTCCACGGTCCCGAGGTTCCTCGCGATGAGGTTTTGCACCAATACGGACACACCCTGGATGAGGATGTTCACCAGGGAAATGAAAACGCCAATCTTTATGTTTTTGAATACTTGCAACGGCGATAAAATAGATGTTTTATTGGCAAATGTTTTGGTATTTTCTATTTTTGGGGCGGATTCGCGAGAGTGGCGGAATTGGCAGACGCACCAGACTTAGGATCTGGCACTTCGGTGTGAGGGTTCGACTCCCTCCTCTCGCATGTTTTTCTCACTTTTTTTAACAGTTTACCGGAGTCTATATGTCCGTTGAAATCAAAGAAACTAGTGCCACCGTGCGCACCCTTGAAATTTCCATCCCTCAGGACGATCTGAAGGCGCCTTTCGAAAAGAAGCTCTCTCAGTACAAGAAGCAGGTCGCTCTCAAGGGTTTCCGCCAGGGCCAGGTGCCGAAAAACATGATTTTGAAGCAGTTCGGCGAATCCATCCGTCATGAGGTGGTGGATGAAGTCATCAACAAGCTTATCCAGGACGAACTCAAGAAGGCAAACATCATCCCGGCCGGCCCGATGAAGGGTGTGGACTTCAAGGACGACAAGGTTGCCGACATTCAGATTAAGATCGAAGTCGAAGTTGACCCGGAAATTGACATCAAGGGCTACGCCGACCTCGGTATCACGGTTCCCGAAGTCGCTGTCCACGAAGAAGAAGTGAAGGCCGAATACGACCGCCTCATCCAGATGTGGAGCAAGGACGAACATGTCGACCGCGAAGCCAAGAAGGGCGACGTGGTTGTCGGTAACTACGTCGAAGTCGTTATCGACGGCGAAAAGCAGGAACTCCCGGAAAACAAGGAATTCCGTAGCCTCCTCGGCGAATCTGCCTCTCCGGGATTCGACGAAGGCCTCGTGGGTTCTAAGGCCGGTGAAGCCAAGGAAATCAACTTCAAGTACCCCGATGACCACAAGGACGAGCGCTACCGCGGCAAGACCGCCCAGTTCAAGGTCGAAATTACGGACGTGCGCGAAATCGTTCCGCCCAAGATGGACGAAGAATTCTGCAAGCAGATTGGCGTCAAGGACGAAGACGACCTGAAGAACAACCTGGCCGAAGGCCTCGCTGCCCAGAAGAAGGACGCCGCCAAGACGAAGGCCATCAACGAGGCTATCGACAAGCTTATCGAAAGCAATCCGTTCGAAGTCCCGCAGTGCCGCATCGTCGACCTCATCCGCTGGACCATCAACCGTAACGTGCAAGACGAGAAGGACCGCGTGGAGCCGACTGAAGAACAGATTCAGCAGCTCACTCCGGAAGCTCTCCGCGAAATCAAGAAGCACCGCATCCTCGAGTTCGTCGCAGCAAAGGAAAAGATCCGCCCGAACCAGGCCGCTGTCGACGCCCGCCTCAAGGAAATGGCGAACGCCTACCATGTCGACTTCGAATCCCTGAAGGGCCACTTCCGCCAGTCCGGCCGCATCAACCAGCTCCGCGACGAGCTGCGCTTCCAGATGGCCGCCGACTTCCTCGTGGGTATCCGCCCGGCTGCCGAAGAATCCAAGGAATCCAAGTAAGGAGCTTCGATGATCATCCCTACCGTCATTGAGACCACCGGGCGTGGTGAGCGCGCCTACGACATCTATTCGCGCCTGTTGAAGGAGCGCATCATCTTCTTGGGCACTCCCATTAACGATGAGGTCGCCAACAACGTCATGGCACAGCTGATTTTCCTGGAATACGAAAACCCGGAAAAGGACATCACGCTGTACATCAACAGCCCGGGTGGTTACGTGTCGGCGGGGCTTGCCATTTACGACACCATGCAGCACGTGCGTCCGAACATCGCGACCATCTGCATCGGCAGTTGCGCCTCGATGGCGGCTGTGCTCCTTGCGGCCGGGACCAAGGGCAAGCGCTATGCGCTCCCGCATTCCCGCATCATGTTGCACCAGCCGTCCGGTGCTGCCACCGGCCAGTCCAGCGACATCCAGATTACGGCGAAGGAAATCGTGCGTACAAAGGATACTCTTACCGAGATTGTCGCGAAGCACACGGGCAGGAGCATCGACGAAGTGCGCACCAAGACGGACCGCGATTTCTACATGGGCCCCGAAGAGGCCATGCAGTTTGGTGTCATAGACGAAGTTTTCGTTCCGCGTAAAGAAGGAATCTGATGTATCGTAATGGGAAGAACCATCCTCGTGTGACATGTAGCTTCTGCGGCAAGCCTGCAGAGCAGGTCGAAAAAATGATTACGGGTGCGGGCGTGCATATCTGCAACGACTGCGTGACGATGTGTTACCGTATTCTCGAGGAGGATCTCGCCCGTGGCAAGCAGAAAGAGCCTATAACCGTCGAAAAGAAACCGCTCCCGCTCCCGACCGAAATCAAGGCCCATTTGGACGATTTCGTCATCGGTCAGGAACAGGCCAAGAAGGCGCTTTCCGTGGCGGTGTACAACCATTACAAGCGCCTGCGTTACAAGCAGGAACACAGTTCCGTGAAGGGCGATGTAGAGGTCGACAAGTCCAACTTGCTCCTTGTGGGGCCGACCGGTTCGGGCAAGACGCTTCTGGCCCAGACGCTCGCCAGGTTCCTGGACGTGCCTTTCACCATTGCCGATGCGACTGTCTTGACCGAGGCAGGTTACGTGGGCGAAGACGTGGAAAATATTCTCGTTCGCCTGCTCCAGGCCGCCGACTACGATGTCGCCCGCGCCGAGAGCGGTATCATCTTCATCGACGAAATCGACAAGATTGCGAGGAAGACCGCGAACCCTTCCATCACGCGCGATGTGAGCGGCGAAGGCGTGCAGCAGGGCCTCCTCAAGATTCTCGAGGGTACCGTTGCCGCGGTCCCGCCCAAGGGCGGACGCAAGCACCCGGAACAGGCCCTCGTGCAAATCAACACGCGCAATATCCTCTTCATTTGCGGTGGCGCCTTCGAGACGCTCGACAAGATTATCGCGCACCGCGTGAACAAGGGTGGCATGGGCTTTGGTGCCGACATCCGTTCCTCCGAGGACAACACCCTCACGGAACTCTTCAAGCAGCTTGAACCCGATGACCTCATCCAGTTCGGGCTCATTCCCGAAATCGTGGGCCGCTTGCCGATTGCTGTCGCCCTCGAAGAACTCGACGAAGACGCGATGCTCAACATCCTCACGCAACCGAAAAACGCGCTCGTGAAGCAGTTCAAGAGTTTGTTCGCCATGGACGGTATCGAGCTGGAATTCAGCCCGGATGCCCTCAAGGAAATTGTCCGCGAGACTATGGCCCGCAAGACCGGTGCCCGTGGGCTCCGCTCCGTGATGGAGAAGGCGCTGCAGCAGGCTATGTTTGAACTGCCCGGCTCCGGGACCAAGAAACTCGAGCTCACCGCCGAGATGATCCGCAAGGGTCTCAACACCATAACGGCGGAAAAAAAGAAGCCGACTAAAAAACTGGGCAAGAGCGTCGCCTAAGTTCCTTAGATTTTGATTTATTGAAACGGGAGAATACCCATTGAGCTTTGACTTTTCCAAAACTTACCCCCTGCTTCCGCTGCGCGATGCTGTCGTCTTTCCGATGACGACCCGTCGAATCCTCATAGGTCGCGATATCTCGCTGCGTGCCCTCGATCAGGCTGAATCTGCAGGTACGGAAATAGTCCTTGTCTCGCAAAAGAACATCGAGCAGGAAGTCCTTGATAATCCGATGCTGGACCTTTACAGCGTGGGTGTGGCCGCGCGTATTGACAGCGTTACGCCGTTCCCCAACGGTTGCGTGAAGGCCGTGCTGGAAGGCATACAGATTGTGGACCTCCGTTCTATCAGCACAAGCGACGGCTACATGCAGGTGACAGTGAGTGAGCGCAAGAACTCCATCAAGCTCACCGACAAGAGCAGCCGTTTTGCCGAAGTCCTTGCCCAGTTCAAGGCTTATTCTCTCAAGCATAACATTGCCGATGGCATGATGGATGCGCTGTTCGCCATGGACAGCCAGGTCAACACGCTTTACGGTATTATCCCCTTCCTCCAGATTTCTTTGAGCGAGCGCCAGAATCTTTTGGAATGTAATTCCATCGATGAACTGGCCAACCACATTGTCGCGCTCATGCAGGTGATGGACGAGAACGAAAACGTGCTCGTGCGCGTGCAGCAGAACGTGCGCCAGAAGATGGCCCAGCAGCAGAAGGAATGGTTCATCACTGAACAGATCCGCCAGTTGCAAGACGAACTGGACGGCGACAGCGCGGGGGCTTCGGAACCCGACCAGTTGCTGAAGAAAATCAAGGCGAAGAAATTCAGCCCCGCCATTGCCGAGAAGCTCGAAGACGAAATTGAACGCATGCGCATGATGCAGCCGACCTCGCCCGAATATGCGGTGAGCCGCAACTATGTCGACTGGTTCTTGAACTTGCCTTATGGCGTGTACACCGACACCGTGCTCAACATGAAAAAGGTGAAGAGCGAACTCGATTCCAAGCATTTCGGGCTCGACAAGGTGAAGGAACGCATCATGGAATACGTCGCGGTGCTCAAGCTCACCGGGACGGAACGCCGTTCGCCGATTCTGTGCCTCGTGGGCCCTCCGGGCGTGGGCAAGACGACGCTTGTGGAATCCATCGCAAACGCCATGCAGAGGAATTTTGTCCGCATTACGCTGGGCGGCGTGCGTGACGAGGCCGAAATCCGTGGCCATCGCCGTACCTACATTGGTGCAATGCCGGGCCGCTTTATCCATGCGCTGCGCCGTGCCAAGTGCATGAACCCGGTTATCCTCTTGGACGAAATCGACAAGATGGCGAGCGATTTCCGTGGCGACCCCGCGAGCGCGATGCTTGAGGTGCTGGACCCGGAACAGAACCACGACTTTACCGACCACTTCATGGAAGTGGGGCTCGACCTCAGCCGCGTGCTGTTTATCGCGACGGCGAACACCGAGAACGAAATCCCCGAGGCGCTGCGCGACAGGCTCGAAATTGTACGCTTGCCCGGCTACTACCCGCATGAAAAATTGCAGATAGCAAGCAAGTACCTGTTGCCACGCATCTGCGAACGCACGGGCGTGAAGCTTGGCGAACAGGTTTCCTTCGACGAAAAGATGGTGACCGAAGTGATGCGGGGCTGGACCCGCGAAGCGGGCGTGCGCGAATTGGAGCGCACCCTCGAGAACGTCGTGCGCCACCGTGCGAAAGAAATCGTGATGGGCAAGAAGTTCAAGCCCGAAATTACGGAAAAGCAGTTGCAAGAGTATCTGGGGGCGCCGAGGTTCCTCGATAGCCAGCTCCCGGAACCGGGAAGGCCGGGCATTGTGACTGGCCTAGCCTGGACGAGCGTGGGCGGTGAAATCCTCCCCATCGAATGTATGCTCCTGAGTGGCAAGGGCCAGATTATCATGACGGGTAAGCTTGGCGACGTGATGAAGGAATCCGCCCAGATTGCGGTCAGCCTCGTCCGCGAACGCCTGCACCGTTTCGGCATCGACCCCGCCATCGTGAAAAAGACGGACATCCATATCCACGTGCCCGAAGGTGCCGTGCCGAAGGATGGTCCTTCTGCGGGTATCGCGCTTACGCTTTGCCTGCTCTCTGCGTTCACCAAGATTCCTGTGCCACCGGACATCGCGTTTACCGGCGAAGTGAGCCTCACGGGCGCTTGCCTTGCGATTGGCGGCCTCAACGAGAAGGCTTTGGCTGCACTCCAGGCCGGCGTGAAGACGCTTCGCCTCCCGGCCCAGAACAAGAAGGACGTGGACGAACTCCCGGCACCTGCGAAGAAGGGCCTCAAGATCTTTACGCACAAGCACATCGACGAAATCGTGAAGATCCTGTTCGTGCAGAAGAAAGCGAAATAGCGGTGAGCAATGAGCTATGAGGCACGAGGCTAGTGAATAAGAATCACGCACTTCGTGCGTTAATATAAGACGGCGAAGCCGTGATATTTCTCCCTAGATCCTAGCCTCTGGGCCCTAATCCCTCACACCTCAAAGCGCCGTAGGCGCGGCCTCACACCTCAAAGGTCGCGCAAGCGACCGACCTCGTTGCATAGCGATGAGCAGTGAGCTATGAGGCACGAGGTTCGAGGCACGAGGCTCGGGAAAAAGCAGTGTGCGGTGATTTATTATCTTTTTATCGGACATTTAACTTATAAACCTCAAAGCGCCGTAGGCGCGACCTCACACCTCAAAGGTCGCGCAAACGACCGACCTCATTGCTACTATGGAATTTACTCTTGACGAAATGCGCGTTCACCTTGCCACTCTCGAAGCAAGGATTGCGGAAGCCTGCAAGATTGCGGGCCGTAGCCGCGAATCGGTTAAACTTGTTTGGGTGAGCAAGTTCCACCCGGCAGAAGCCGTGGAAAATGCAATCAGCTTGGGCGCGACCGATTTCGGCGAGAACCGCGTTCAAGAGGCCGAACTCAAGTTCAGTGAGCCGCGCATGGCAAAAGACGGGAGCCGCGTGCGTTGTCACGTGATTGGCCCCGTGCAGAGCAACAAACTCAAGAAGGCAGCGATTGTCGCCGACTGCATCCATTCTATCGCGAGCATCGAGGCTGTGGAAAAATTGGAAAAAGTCTGCGCAGCCCAAGATAAAACGCTCGATATCCTTTTTCAGATCAACGCCGGCGAAGAAGAGACCAAGAGCGGGCTCGACGTGCACGAGGCCGAGGCGTTCCTGAACCAGCTTGCAGAAAAAGCGGGTACCGCATCTGCCGACGGCAAGAGCGAAAACTTCCCGCACCTGCGCTTCCGTGGGCTCATGACTATCGGCAAAAACACCGGTGTCGCCGAAGATTCCCGCGAATGCTTTGCCTTCCTCCGCAACCTTCAGCAGAAATTCTTCGCGAAGGGTGGTGCGTTCGCGAAATTCGACCAACTCTCCATGGGCATGACGGGCGACCTGGAAGTCGCGATTGAAGAAGGCTCCACGATGATCCGTGTGGGCACGGCGCTTTTTGGCGAGCGTGACTACAGCAAACCTGTGAACGATCCGGTTTTATGAAGCTAGGCAAAAATACAGACCCGAACCTGTTGCTATCGATTGTTGGAGTAATTCTATTCCTCATCTTTGTTGCGGGAATCCTCATTTGGAAATATCTCGTTCCCAGGGGAGTGAATCCGTTTACGCTTTTCCCGCTCGTTTTCATGGGTGTGCTGATTGCCGTTGTCATTTTCATGCGCAAACTGGGCGGCCAGAAGGTAAAGCCCATGGCGGACATGCTCAAGGATGCGATGCTGACTCCGATTGATGCGCCTGCCACTCCGACAAGGCCGACGTCACCGACGGTTTCTGCCCCGTCTGCTGCGGGGCCAGGGGGCTCCCGCACGTTTTCCATGGTTCCCGCAGATTCTGTCAACCCGCTGCTCAAGAAGTACATGAAGAGGCTCAAACCGAGCGTTACCGCCATCTCGAACTTCTTCATGGATTTTATACAGTTCAACGGGGTCACCGAAAAACTCATGAAGTATTTTGCCCCAGATTCGGGCGATACCTACAAGGCGCTCTCGACGGTATTCCTGACAGACATCGACTACATTTCCAAAAACCTCGGGCATCCCGTGACATTGCAGACGTACGAGTCGTGCGGTTTTGTCGAACTCATGCTGCGCCTCAGGACCGATGCCCCGTCTTCCACGGATTGGGACACGCTGGTGGTGCAGACATTCGTGGAAAACCAGGTGGACATGGAAACGCTTGTGGCAGGGCTCGAGAAGAACCATTCCCAGCTCAACCCCACCATTGGTTGCTTCCTTTTCCCGGCGATATTTATCGGGGTTTCCCCGGACGCGGTGAGAAAGTACATGCGCCTGATGTACGACTTCTCGGCGGCGCTTGCCAACATTGACGGGCGCCTGACGCCCATGGAAGTCCAGTGGCTCCAGTTCATGGAAAGGAACATCGGTGCTGGCGGCTTTGTGGGGCTTGCGCCGGGCCGGGCGCGGTTCACCACGCGGGTCGTGGGTTTCAAGGGAGCCGCCCAGTCGAATGTCGAAACGCAAGAAGAACCGCAGGCCTACCCGCAGGAAGAACCCCGCGTGGTCGCGCCCGTGCCCGCCGGGGAATCCCCGGACGCCCTGGACGCTGCGACCGAGCTCAAGTCGCTTGTGGGGCTTGCTGGCGTCAAGCGCGAAATCGTCACGTTCCGGAATTTCCTCAAGGTCCAGGGCGTGCGCAAGAGCCGCGGCTTGTCCGTGCCTCCGACATCGTACCACCTCGTGTTTTCGGGCAATCCGGGCACCGGCAAGACAACCATCGCCCGCATCATTGCGCGCATCTTCAAGGAACTCGGAATCCTTTCGAAGGGCCACCTCGTAGAGGCCTCCCGTGCCGACCTTGTCGCCGGCTACATGGGGCAGACTGCCATAAAGACGAACAAAGTAATTGACAGCGCCTTGGATGGCGTCCTCTTCATCGACGAGGCGTACACGCTCTCGCGCAGCGCAGACAACGACTTTGGCCAGGAGGCGATAGACACGCTCCTCAAGCGCATGGAAGACGACCGCGACCGCCTGGTGGTCATCATTGCCGGGTACACGGACGAAATCAAGACTTTCGTAGATTCAAACCCTGGGCTCGCTTCCCGCTTCAACAGGTACATCGACTTCCCCGACTACACGCCCGCCGAACTCGTCGAAATCTTCAAGCACATGGTCGCCAAGTACGACTACACGCTGAGTGCCGACGCCGAGACCGCACTCAAGCAGTGCATTGCGCAGGCCGTAAGCAAAAAAGACGCCCGTTTCGGGAACGGGCGCTTTGTACGTAATTTGTTCGAAAAATCAATCGAGCGTCAGGCGAACCGTCTCGCTGCCGATGTCGACCTTTCCAAGGCGAACGTCGGAGAGCTGGACGCTGCCGATATCCGCGGCTGATTGTACAAGGTTAGAAAAAGTTTCTCTTGCGGACGAACCTTACACCGACCCAGAAAGTATGCCTTTCTTCTTCGTGCCTGTAATCTTCGGAGTAATCGTGCTCAGTATCGTCTAAGAAGTTGTAGGAGTAAGCCATTCCAAAGCCTGCGTTCCATGTCTCGCCAATGTGGAAGAGTTTGCCTATTTCAATCTTCATGTAAAGGGTTCCTGCCATAGAATGTTCAAAATAGTCGGCAAGTTCATCATCGAATGAATGTATGGCAAAACCGAAGGCGCCTTCCACATAGGAGTTGTACATGGCGTTGTTTGCATGATTGAAGGGGAACACCGTCGTAGCAATACCGAAGGAGAAATCCGCTAATTCAGTTTCGATATCGGTGCAGCGCTTGTTGGAGCATCGGTTTTTGGAACCCGAATAACTGCTTTCGCCTTTTTGTTCGCCAAAGCCGAAAGTGCCACGGATACCGACGATGTCCTTGATGAGAACGCCTAACAAAAATTCCATGTTTATGCCTTTACCGTCATACTCATGGTTTACTCTGTAATCTTCATAATAATTATAGTCATAATCCTGGGTTTCTTCGAAAGACAAGGTGGAAGCATAGAAGTTCATGTTGAACCCCATGAAAAAACAGGCCTTGCCCTGCCTGGGAGTAACGGGCGGTACGGCGACCGGTTGCTGTGGTTGGGGAGGAGGCATGTATGCTTGTTGGTTCTGCGCCTGGTATTGTGGCTGGGGCACGACAATATATTGGACATTGTTCGTCGGTTGCGGAACGGCGTAGTAGACCGGCTGCTGCGGATTTTGCGGATACTGTTGCGGAGCTTGCTGCTGGACTACTTGTTGTTGCGGAGGTTCCTGCTGGTCTTGCGGGTAGCTTTCCTGTTGTATCGCCTCTGTTTCCTGGGCGAAGGTTGTGGTAGCGCAAGCAAGGGTTAGAGCGCAAAGAGCGATGATATTGTGGAACTTTATTGTCATGTCCTGGACTCCAATGGGGAGAAGGTGGCTTGTTGCTAGGTAATGTAGTTAATTTGTTTAAGCATGGGCGGCGCACCTTTATCCCTTTGATTCATAATGCATTAGGGGCCTCTTTTCAGCCGTTTTTTTGTCCGACCGGGGGGCGTTTGGGAGTCCTTTAAATGTATTCACAAGTTATTAACAATTTCTGCCATATTATGTGTACGGATTTCTTGAAAAAATTTATTTTTTTTGAAAAAATCGCGATTTTCGTTGACAAAAGCCTATAAAACTTATTAAATTTGGTGCGCTCTAGTTTTCTAAGGAAAATTGGGGTTGTGCCAAAGTAGCTCAGCTGGTAGAGCAGCTGATTTGTAATCAGCCGGTCGTAGGTTCGATTCCTATCTTTGGCTTGATAAATGGGTCGTTGCCCGAGTGGTTAAAGGGGACGGACTGTAAATCCGTTGGCTTACGCCTACCGTGGTTCGAAACCACGACGGCCCACGCAACAAAACGCCCTATGGTGTGAGAGCGCCATAGGGCTTATGCCCAGGTAGCTCAGTGGTAGAGCACTTCCTTGGTAAGGAAGAGGTCTCGGGTCCGACTCCCGATCTGGGCTCTCACTAAAATGGAGATAGAATAATGGCAAAAGAACATTTTG
>JAEERM010000153.1 GCA_016285835.1 Fibrobacter sp. | reverse complement strand
AGCATTTATCAAAGCCCAGTAACTGCACAAGTAATCCGTACAAATAATCGGTTCCTGCGCCAATGACAATCTGTTCGGGAGTCGCGTGGATATTTCTGAATTCACGAAGCATGCGTGCAATGGAGCGTCGGAGTTCCAAAGTACCAATTCCAGGAGAAACTTGCAACAAATCCTTTTGTCTTTCGCAAAGGACTTCGCGAGTGATTTTCGCCCAAGTGGTAAAGGGAAACGCCTCAATATCGGCTCCGTTGCTTGCAAAGTCGGCGATATATTTCGGATTAGTATGTTCCGATTCTTCGGGGAGTTCTGTACGGAGCCTGCGAGTGCGTAATTTCTTGTGATTATGCGGCATTTGTGCGTTAATCGTGGCTTTAATGTCCGCAACGAAGAAGCCCTTCTTGGGGAGCGAATAAATAAAGCCCTCGGCCAAGAGCTGCGCATAGGCATTTTCGACCGTCACGACGCTCACGCCTAGATTTTGTGCAAGATTGCGCTTGGAAGGGAGTTGTTCTTCGGCAAGGATGTTTCCGCTTACGATATCCCTTTTGATGCACTGGTAAAGGTAATGGTAGAGGCTGTTCGCACCCGCCTTCGACATATCGTAAGTAAACATTAATCTGACCTTATTGAATAATCAAATCTGGTATTTAACTGACCTTATAAAAATAACAAAAAACTGAATATTGTGCAAGCAGGCCGAATGTTTTAAATTAAGCGCCGTAAACAAAACAACCACTTTCAAGGAGATTTACATGTCTGAACAGAACCGTTACGAACTCAACAAGAATCTTGCCCAGATGCTCAAGGGCGGCGTCATCATGGACGTAACCACACCGGAACAGGCGAAAATTGCAGAGGCCGCTGGTGCCGCCGCCGTAATGGCCCTGGAACGCATTCCGGCCGACATCCGCGCCGCGGGCGGCGTTTCGCGCATGAGCGACCCGAAGATGATCAAGGGGATTCAAGACGCCGTTTCTATCCCTGTGATGGCCAAGTGCCGCATCGGTCATTTTGCCGAAGCCCAGATTTTGCAGGCGATTGAAATTGACTACATCGACGAAAGCGAAGTGCTCTCCCCCGCCGACGACATTTTCCACATCAACAAGCGAGAATTTGACGTTCCGTTCGTGTGCGGCGCGAAGGATTTGGGCGAAGCGCTCCGCCGT
Organism: Fibrobacter sp.; assembly: GCA_016285835.1. GTDB lineage: Bacteria > Fibrobacterota > Fibrobacteria > Fibrobacterales > Fibrobacteraceae > Fibrobacter. The sequence continues at coordinate 4,024 of JAEERM010000153.1, read as the reverse complement.
ATCGAAGAAGGAGCATCGATGATTCGCACCAAGGGCGAGCCGGGCACGGGCGACATCGTCCAGGCCGTACGCCATATGCGCCTGATGAACCAGGAAATCGCCCGCATTTCAAGCTTGCGCGAAGACGAACTCTTTAACCGCGCTAAAGAACTTCAGGTGTCGTACGACCTGGTGCGCTTCGTTCACGACAACAAGAAACTTCCCGTGGTGAACTTCGCTGCCGGTGGTGTTGCCACCCCCGCCGATGCCGCCCTCATGATGCAACTCGGTGCCGAAGGCGTTTTCGTAGGCTCCGGAATCTTCAAGTCGGGCAACCCCGCCAAGCGTGCCGCCGCCATTGTGCAGGCCGTGACGAATTACACCGACGCAAAACTTATCGCCAAGCTCTCTGAAGACTTGGGCGAAGCCATGGTCGGTATCAACGAACAAGAAATCGCGCTGCTGATGGCCGAAAGGGGGAAGTAAATGGGAATTCGCAAACCGCAAATCGGCGTGCTCGCGGTGCAGGGGGCGTTCATCGAACATGAACGCATTCTCAAATCGCTCGGCGCCGAAGTTTTTGAAATCAGGCAGTTACGAGATCTTGACCGCCACTTAGACGGTCTCGTGCTCCCCGGCGGTGAAAGCACCGTGCAAGGGAAGCTCCTGCGCGACTTGGGACTTTTCGAACCTCTGCGTAAAAAGATTGCTGAAGGTTTGCCGGTGCTTGCAACATGTGCCGGCGCAATTCTCCTTGCTGAAAAAATCGCAGGCGAGAGTCGCACACACTTTGCCACGCTCCCGGCCATCATCCGCAGGAATGCCTACGGAAGGCAACTCGGCAGCTTTTTCACCGAAAACGAAGTTACGCACGTTGGAAAAGTGCCGCAGACATTCATTCGTGCGCCCTTCTTTGAATCAGTCGGCAACGAAGTCGAAGTCCTTTCGCGCACGGCAAGTTCGAACACTACAGACGCTCCCGAGCGGATTGTTGCCGTTCGTTACAGAAACCAGATTGCGCTTTCGTTCCATCCGGAACTCAATAGCGACACAAGCATTCACCGGTATTTCTTGAAGTTAGTGGGATGATTCACTTTCCACTTGCCAGGTGAAGCCGGCAGCCTCGATGGTGCGGAACGTTTCTTCGAGGCTTTGGCCGCCTTCGGTGAGGTAGCCCGAAGCAAAAATAGAATCAGCAATTTTGAACAGCGTTTTTTCGTGATCCTTGAAATAGACTTCGCGACCGGCGGCACAGCGGATATCCGATTTCGGGAGCATCAGGCGCGCAAGGCAAAGCACCTTGATGCAGTATTCGGGCGTCAACGCCGAAATATCGCGAGTCGCAAGGCGTGTACCTTCTACCGGCAGCAGGAAGTTGATGGGCACCGAATCCGGATTAATCTCAAGCAGCTCAAAAAGCATGTCCACCACGTCTTCGGGCGTTTCGCCCATGCCGATGATGCCACCGGAGCAAATCTCAAAACCGAGACCCTTCAGCATTTTCAGGTTGTCGATGCGTTCCTGGTAAGTGTGCGTGGTGCAGATGTTCGGATAAAAACGGCGGCTACTGTTCAGGTTGTGATTGATGCGGTTGAGGCCGGCTTCTTTAAGAATCAGCGCCTGCTTTTCGGTCAGGAACCCGATGGAACAACAGATTTGCGTGTCGTTCTTTTTCATCTTGCGGATGCGTTCGGCCAATTTTTCGATATCGTCGTCCGCAAAACGAATGCCGCTGAGCCCGATGCAGTGCCTCGCCAAAAGCATTTCGTCAACGAGGTCGTTGTCGCCGTACAGTTTCTTGTCTTCTACATAGCGGTACTTTTCGATCGGTGCTTCGGAATCGCGGGACTGGGCGCAATAGGCGCAGTTCTGCGTGCAGTTTCCGCTGCGAACATTGGTGAGCAACTGGATACTCACGCGATTTCCCTTGTACTTCGTACGCAACTGATACGCCTGTTCAATCAAGTTCGGCAAGGAATCTGCGTTCGCGTTCAAAATTGCAAGAGCGGTGTGTCGATTCAAAGACATGATCTATCCTATTTTTTCAGTTTCTAAGGATTTCACGCCCTGCTTAAGGCGCTTTAACCCGTCAAGGCAAACGCTTCTGGGGCATGCGATATTCATCCGCAAGAAATGTTCTCCACCGGTACCGTACGCGTCGCCGCCTATAAGGAATAGTCCCGTTTTGCGCCTTAAATAGGCGGCAGCATTTCGCCCTGTTTCAGGCAACGCCGAAATATCAAGCCACACAAGGTAAGTCGCGTCTCCCTTGACGGCCTTGATTTCCGGAAGTTCCTTCGCCAAAAAGTCTTCGACCAGTTTCCGGTTTTCCCAGAGGTATTCGCGCAGGCTTTCAAGCCATTCTCCGCCGCGGTTAAAGGCTGCCTCGGCGGCCACCGTCGCAAAGGAATTGGGCGCGGCGATTTTATCCGTATAAAGCGCATGCCTCACTTTTCGTCGTAGAACAGGATTTGCCACATACACCGCCGAAGTATGGAGACCCGCCAAGTTGAAAGTCTTTGTCGGCGCAATACAGGTGACGCTTACCTTGCGGCAAGTTTCGGAAGCCGCCGCAAACGGCACATAACTTTCCCCAGGCTCCGTAATGTCGCAATGGATTTCATCAGAAATGACGGTGACATTGTACTTCTTGGCAAGTTCGCCGATTTTTGCCAAATCTTCTGCACTCCAGATTTTTCCAATCGGGTTGTGGGGATTGCAGAGAATCATCGCATTTGCCTGCGAGTTCGACAGCTTTTGTTCCAGATCCGTAAAATCGATGGAGTAAGCCCCATCCTTATACAAAAGCTGGTTTTCAACAACGTTGCAACCGCTATTTTCGATGCAGTTGTAGAAGTTATTGTAGACCGGAGATTGAATGACGATGTTTTCGCCCGGGGCGGCAAACCGCTTGATTACGGAGAAAACCGAAGGCATCACGCCCGCAGAAAACGTCAAGTTTTCCTTTTCCATTTTCAGGCCATGACGTTTTTCCCACCAATTGATGTAGGCATTGTACCAGGCGTCGGGAACATCCGCATACCCGAAAACGCCATGACTCATGCGGCTTTTGAGCGCATCCAAAATTTCGGGAGCAGTTCGAAAATCCATATCGGCCACCCACATGGGGAGCACGTTTTCGGCGACATTCCATTTTACGGAATCCGTATTCCGCCGGTCGATTGTAGTGTCAAAGTCATATTTAGGTTGCCGCGTCACCTTCGGTCCCTCACAATGACATTATAAAGTAGTAAAAACAAGTCCAAAACCACTTATAGAAAAAACCTATTAAAAGCCATACTTATTTAGTATTGGACGCTACAAATGCCATGTTTTATATTTGGCAACAAACAAAATATGTACGGAGGCAAAAATGGCAGAACCTGAATTTAAGATAGACGATTTCGTTGACATCACAGACGTAAAATGCCCAACCACTTTCGTAAAGGCGAAGGTCGCACTCGAAGAACTCGAGGACGGGCAGATTCTCTCGGTGCGCCTGAACGACGGCGAGCCGGTGCAGAACGTGCCGCGCAGCATCAAGGAAGAAGGCCACGAAATTCTACGACTCACCGACAATCAGGACGGAACGTTTACGCTGATTGTGAAGAAGGTCGGGGACTAACCGAAAAAGGCGATCCCGGAATAAATCCGGGATGACAGCGAAAACATTTAACTAAAAGGAATTTCAAACATGTTTATTACTGTTGCAGGTAACAAGAAAGAATACAAGGACGGCCTGACCGTCGCAGAACTTATTGAAGCCGAAAAGATTGACAACCCGCTCTACGTCACGGTTTCCGTGAACGAGGAATTTGTCGAAAACGGCACGTTCGAATCCACCACCCTCAAGGACGGCGATACCGTCGAGTTCCTCTACTTCATGGGAGGTGGCTGCTAATGGCTTTTACCAATGAACAACTCGAGCGCTATTCCCGCCACATCATCTTGAAAGAGGTGGGTGCGAAGGGCCAGAAGAAGCTGTTGAACGCGAAGGTGCTGATTATCGGTGCAGGAGGCCTGGGCGCCCCTGCCGCCATGTACC
>JAEERM010000152.1 GCA_016285835.1 Fibrobacter sp. | reverse complement strand
GCGCCCACGGATAAACAACGTTGGTATAAATCGGGTGGTCGTAGCCGTGCAGCTGCCAGGAAGACGGCACCGGAAGATCGTCCCATCCCGACACATCGTAATTGTCCTTGTAGAAGTCGTTATTGCGCTGGCTAGGCTTTTCGACATGGAAGAATTTCCACGTACCCGAAAGCGTCTGGTACCATTCCGAAGCGTGGCGGTCCCCCTTGATAGCCTCTTCTACAGTAGAGTACGGCATCGAGGTCACGTGCGGCGTAAGCGTATTCACGCCGAAAATACGCGGCTTGCCGTTCCATTCGTCATTAGGCTGGGAATTTGCGGTTGAAACCATCACGGCACAAAATGCCGCGCACGACATAAAAGTCGAAAGCGAAAAACCATTCATAACATCCTCTTTGTTTTACACCCTTATAAAAAATACCCCATTTAAGGAGGATTTTAACAACGATTATGCAACTAGTGTGGATTTTTTGTCAAAAGGGAAAAGGCTTCTCTAACTGTTCTTTTCCTATCATTTTTTAAACAAGTCTGAATGAGTCCCTGTCCTAGTCAAATACAGTATCAAGTTATCTTTCTCTATTTCATAAATCAACAGCCAATCGGGCTCAATATGACATTCCCGACATCCCTTGAAATTCCCAGATAGAGCATGGTCACGATTCGCTTCTGGCAAAGTTTCACCCGCAGCGAGTTTTTTGATGACATCTGTCATTTTCTGTATGTCATAACCACGTTTTTGAACTAGTTTAAGATCTCGCTTAAACTGATTAGTCGGCTTTACAGAATACATTATGCGAGCAACTCCCGCATCATCGTATCGACATCTGTATAAGACTTGCCTTTCGACGGGTCAGCCTTCATTTCTTCAACTTCGCGAAGAGCGGCTTTTGTATCCTCGTTAAAATCATTCTGCGAACATTCCCGTTCAGAACGGAACAAAATGAAATCGAAAAACTCATCGACCTCATCAAAGCTGTCTTCAGGCAGTGTTCGTAGTTTTTTTTCTAGAAGTTCCAAGGACATAAAAACCCCATTCAAAGGACATTCTTTTATAAATATACTCTTTTTAGCTCAAAAAGCCAACTTCGGAATCTGTCAAGATGGCGTATTCAAGCTATTTTAGAGGCTATATTTTGCCGTTTTTTGCAGAGACTTAATGTGGCAAAAGCAAACAAAAACAGGCAGTAGGAGATTCCTTCCTACTGCCTACTGTTTACTGTCTACTTTTTTATCTCACCTGCACACGCAGGGCTATGGCGCGCCCGACGCTACGCACAAGGTAAATACCCTGAGCAAAGCCTTCGCGTACGAGCGCATTGCGGACCGATTCTCCGCGCAGTTCTACGCGGCCTAAATATTTGCCTGTAAGTCCAAATACGTCGTAAGCAGTTTCCGGGTTCACCTCAAGCCGCACCTTTTCAACCAATTGCGTTGGCGGCAAAGTCTGGTTTGCCGAATCCGCAAACTGGATCCAGTCAATGTTCAGGTAGTCACCCGTAATAAGCAGCCGGATTACATGCTCGCCCTGCTTGAGTTCAACAGTACCCACATCGATTTCTTTGTACACGTCCCAAGTGGAATCGGTTTTCGGGACCACAACGGTATCCGTCACCGCATCATTGTCCACCAGCAACATGAAGCTGGACGTTTCGGAAGCCGTAGCCACATTCGCCTTGACAAAGTACTTGGCGTCGGCAGGCACATTCACAGAGTATTCCATCCATTCGCCAGCCTGCGTATAGCCAACGGCATAGCCCTTGCAGCCTTGGGTCGCAGCGGAATCGGTGCATTCCAGCCCAACAACATCCACGCCATCTTCACGGTAGACATTTCCCTGGTTGGCAATATCCTTGTCGCTGTAAGAAACACCTTGGCCGCCTTCGTCGTAATCTTCAGCCTGCACCAATGCGGGGAACACGAAGGCATTCTTGAACGGAGCCTGCGGAACCGGATTCGAGAAATCGGCCAGCGGAATGTTCGAAATCTTGTCGGCAAGATTCTTGAAATCGCCCTGGAGGCCTGCAGCGGCAGCAACAGACTCGATATAGCCTCCATTGTTCCTTTGAGTAAATTGTCCCGGCTGGTTTTGGCCGACACCACTCGGAGAATTCTTGTACGAGTTATTTTCGACCGTAAAGCCGCTGGAGCCTTCATCGAGGTAAATTGGCAAGACCCAGTAATCGGACCATTCAGAGGCACCGTAATCGTGGAGGTAGTTCTCCTTGATTTCACTGCCCGTACCCTGGTTGCTCAAAGTGTAAATCGGACCGGAGTCGCAAAGCAAGCGGGAAATGTGGTGAATATTGTTCTTGTTAATCTTGTTGTTCGTCATTGCGGTTTCGCTCTTGGTCCAGCCGTAGCCTACCGAAATGCCCGAATAGTTTGTATAAGACACTTCGTTGTTTTCAATCACGACATAGCGCGGGTAGCCAGCGCCAATGCCCACGGCACCCTGGTGCTCGTTGGTTACGTTCGTAATCAGGTTGTAACGGAGCGTATCGCGCGTGCTGATTTCGTCCTTGTCGGTCGGGTTATACGGAATATGAATTTCAGTCAGGGAATCCTGAGAGAACTTGCCGAGCATAATGCCGTTCGCACCGATTTCGTAGAACACGTTGCCTTCGACCAAGTCATCGTTCGTACCGGAGACCATGTCGAGACCGTTAGCAGCCATCTGCGTAAAAGTGCAGTTCCTGATTTTCATGTGGTGAGCATTTTCAACACGGAAACCTGCATCCGGACGCCACAGCAAGAACTTGTTGCTGTTCAACCTTTCCCAATTTCCGCGACCAGGATCCGGAAGGACATCCACATTGAAGTTTGCCGCCTGCAAATCCAGGAAACCTTCTTCGCTGGGGCGGGTATAGTTGGAATGAGCAAAGTTTAGGCCTTCGAAAGACATATAGCCCACCTTGTTCTTGGTATCCCTACCTAAAACGCTGAACATGGTATTGAGGCGGGGTGCAACCACATTGGCGCTACCCATGTTTTCGCCGGAACGGGGCTTGTAGAAAAGCGTTTGATTCTTTTCATCCAGGTACCATTCACCCGGTGCATCAATCAAATCGTAGGAGTTCTCCAGATAAAAAACCTGTTGCTTGGGCGGATTGCTCTGGAAGGCCGTGCCAAGCATAGGATATGCGCGATGGAACAGTTTGGTGCGTTCAGGATCCTTGGGAATGAGTTTTGCAGTACCGCCGTTCACCTCCGCCTTTTCCAATCGCAAGATGCTTTCAGCCCAGGCGATCATCAAATGGATTTCGACATCCTCAATGTTCTTGATATTCTTGATGTATTCCGCAGAAACATCAAAGGCACGGCCCGTAGAGTCCACCTTCGAAAGGCGTACAAAATCGTGATCAAAGGTGCCAGCGCCCTTCTCATCTGAAGCAATCGCGTTGGGGAAGCAAGCGCGAACAGCCTTCTTGCCGTTCACGTACAGCTGACGGAATCGACCGTCGACGCCTTCGGCCTTCCAGATGTTGTTCGCTTCATCGTGAATTGTCCAACCCGTAATCGGCTTGCCGCCTGTGATAAGCGGATTTTCGCCCTTGTAAGCTTTGTAACGCACGTAATGGCCATCCTTGCCACCGTCACGCTCGTCAAAGTTCACCGTGCTGTTCAGCTGGTAGGTCCCCTCGCGCAAATACACGACGATATCGCCCGTCATGGTGCCGTTAATTTCGCGAACGGCCTTCTGCGCCTTGGTTATTGTCTTGAAGGGAGCCGCTTCCGTTCCCGGATTGGAATCACTGCCTGTGGGTGCAACATAGAAAGTCGCCTGTTCCTGAGCAAAGCCCAAACTACCCACTAAGCAAAACGTTGCAAAAGCAACAAAACCAAACATTCTACACATTGTTTCATCCTCTTTTTGGACCCTTCTATAAGATACCTTTAACAATGTGTTTTTTCACCGGACAGGCACAAGTTATTGTGGACACTTTATCCAAATGAGAAAAGCACAAAATAAGAAATCAGGCATTCCGATTTCCCGGAACGCCTGATCTTTGGGATGTGTTTATAGGAATATTTCGTTACTTGGCCGTGTTCACCACATGCACGCCAGAAGCGTTACGCACCATGTAGATTCCTGGCTTGTAGCCCGCCATCTTCAAGGATTCCGCAATGGTCCCGCCGGAAACATTCACACGGCCCAGACGCTTGCCAGACACAGAGAACACCTCGTAGCGCGGCGACTTTGCAGCATTCACAACCGGAGTTTTAATGGCAAGAGACGGTTCTGCATTCGGGTCGGTAAATTGCAACCAGTCCACATTCAGGTAACCGCCCGTAATGAGCAACTTGAGCACATGTTCGCCCTTCTTGAGTTCCACAGAGCCGACATCGACGACCTTGTACGTTGTCCACACTGTGTCTATCTTTTCGATAGCCACTGATTCCGTAATTTCCTTGTCGTCTATGAGCAACTGCATCGCAGAAGCATCAGATGCGGTTGCCACGTTCGCAGTAATTTTGTACGTCGCATCGGCAGCGACATTGATGGTGTACTCTACCCATTCGCCTTCGTTGGTGTAGCCAATGGCAAAGCCCGTACAGGCCGCATCGCCGCACTTGGAATCGTCAATCGCCACGATGTCGACTTCGTCCTGTCGGTACGCTTCGCCCTGGTTTTCGCGGTCGTTGTCGTAGAAGGCCTTGTTGTGGCCGCCCACGTCGTAGTTCTCGGCCTCGACCTTGCCCGGCACCGCAGCCGCAACATCATTGTAAGGAGTCTGCGGAACAGCGGTCGCATTGCTGACCATGTACCAGTAGTCAAAATCAAAACCGCCCTGCTTCACGACAAAGAACAAGTCGTCGACTCCAGCCGCATCCGTCAAGGCAAAAGTATGTTCTTCCCACTTGGAACTAGACGGGACATCAATAGAGGCAAGGAGCGCACCCTTTTCGGAACTCGCATGGACTTCGAGCTTGCCGGCATCACCCTTTGTGCAAATGGTAATACTGTCGGCACCATCGCCCATGTCCACGGAACGGACCTTCGTATAGAAATTGCTGCCCATGTTGGTGAGGTAAACAGCACCGTTTTCCGATGCCACATGGTTGATAATCGTGTAGTTGCCGCCTTCGGGATCGCGGGGCTTGTCAATGGTCATGTTGCCCACCCAGGACTTCGTCTCGGCTTCCACGCGTTCAAACGGGTCGAGGTTCTTGACCGGTTTCACGACGCCGTTGTCGGTCGTCT
>JAEERM010000151.1 GCA_016285835.1 Fibrobacter sp. | reverse complement strand
CGTCGTAACTATCATCATCGTCTTTTCCGTCATAGTCCCACCACATAAAGTGGACTTCGCCGACCGGGCTCAATTCCAAGTAAAGCTGCAACGGGACAACCGGGAATTCCCACTGGTAACCGCCGACAACGCCCAGACGAATGGCAAGGCCGGTCTCTTCCCAGTGATGGCCCTTATCGACATCCCACCAGCCAATACCGCCAGTAGGACCGACATAGAAGCCCATGCGTCCCAGTTCCTTGGGCACGTTCAGGTAGTAGTTCCAGTAGTACCCCACGTAGCCACCCAAGGCATTGTCACCTGTATAGAAGCAGAAATGCAGATAGAAGTCCAACGTAATATCACGACCCAGGCGGTTCTCTATATCAATACCGGCATGTTCGCCCGGATTCCCGGCCTGTAGCCATCCACCGACAGCCCAATTTTTATCTTCGGATCCCGTAGCGGCCAAAGCCATTGCCGCCGTAATCAAAATTGCAACCAAAAGTTTTTTCATTGTTGAAGCTCCTGTCACCTCAATCCATCCCTAATGAAACTATATGTAAAGTAGCAAAAAGCCATGTAAAAAAGCGGTTTACACCCGCTTTTCTACGAAATATGCCCCTTTTTCGGGAAAAAGCAAATTAAAAAAAATTTTAATCGTTTATTTTAACGCGATTCATCTACTGAATTTATGCGAGAAGGGCCAGCCCAGCTATCTAGAAAGGATAAATAACATCTCCAGATGCGGGGTTTGCGGGTAAAAGGCGAACCCCTCCGCATGGTCCAGCTTGAACCCGGCAGTCGCCAATTTCGCGTAGTCGCGAGCCAGTGTCACCGGATCGCACGACACGTAAATCAACCGTTTGACGGAACTCCGCACAATGGCATCCAGCGCCTCCCCCGGCAACCCCGTGCGCGGCGGATCAACAATGAGCGTTGCCGGGATATCCACAACATGGCGGGCAAGCCAATCTTCCGCCGGAGCAGAAACATTCTCGACAGAAGTAGCCGCCGGACCAGTTACAGACAAATTATTTTTAGCGTGTTTTAGGCAGCCCTCGTCGCGTTCAACAGTCGTAACGCGTTTAAACTTGTCTTGCAAAAGAGCGGCAAAAAAACCGACTCCGCTGAACAAGTCTATAAGCCAATCGTTACAGGCATTCCCATTCGACAAACCCTCGTCAACGGCACGGCGCACAGACTTCACCAGTTCTGGCAACAAGCCCAGGTTACTCTGGAAAAACACCGAAGCGTCTGCTTCTATTTTGCGACCTTCGATTTCAACGACACTCACGGCATTCTTTTGAAATTCTTCGCGAGACATGCCACGATAAAAGTAGCTCACCTCGCCTTTACCGTTGTCGAACACGTTCAGCGAAACTTCGTCGGGCTGTGCAAAGCGCCCAGGGCGCGGCAACACACCCGATGCAAAAAGTTTCCGGGCGGGTCCCTGCAAAAATTCGTTCAAAGCAGGAGTCAGCACAGGGCAATTTTCAAAAGGAATCAAGGCATTGCTTTCTTGTTCGCGGAAGGCAAAACCGCTACAGCCCCCGTCACGAACAAACTGTGGGACCACACGAGCTCGGTTGCGGTAGCCCCACGAATTCCCAGTATGGATAACGAAATTCTCCGGCAGTTCGGCATGAGCAAGGCGCCTGAAATTTTCGCGTTCCACCTGTTCCATATATTTGGCTTGCTTGGAACTCTCCAGATGCTGCAAGCTGCAACCGCCACACTTGCCGTAAAGCGGGCACTTCGGCACCACGCGATCGGGACTCGGTTCAACGACGCTTACAACACGCCCCCGTGTAAAGTCCTTTTTCTGGAATGTCAGTTCAACTTCGCACAGTTCCCCCGGCAAGGCTCCCTGTACAAAACATACCCGGCCATCCGGCAAGCGGGCCATGCCATTACCCCCCTGCACCATCTTTATAATACGCAACTGCACTGGGGCCAAAGAAGGGCGCGACAAAGCGCACATCCCTTTTTTGCGGGAAAAATTCTTTTTTTGCGAAATCATTTTTTTTGGGGGAAAACTGGACATACGACAAAATAATAGCAATTTGTCATTTCACGATGTTTTATGATATATTAAAAGAACAAGACGCCTCAAAAAAAGAGAAAAACACAATAAAAGAGCTCAATAGGCCTACGATTCTAATAGGAATTTGCTATATTTATGCATGTATTAGAATATTTGCATAAACCAAGGCTGGTAGTCCGGCCTCTCACATAAGAGTTTAGAACCCGCGAGGTGATATGAAAATCGTCGATATCCTGAAGCAAGACAAGATGAGTCTTTCGTTCGAAGTGTTCCCACCCAAGAAGGAAACGAGCTTCGAAAGCGTGAAAGCCGCCACCGAATCCATTGCAGCCCTTGGCCCCGCCTTCATGAGCGTCACCTACGGCGCGGGCGGCGGCGTGAGCCACTACACTCTCGACATCGCAAAGAACCTCAAGCAGAAATTCGGCATCCCGATGCTTGCGCACCTCACCTGCGTTTCGAGCAGCAAGGATACCGTGCACCAGCGCATCGAAGAAATGAAGGCCGCGGGCATCAAGAACGTGATGGCGCTGCGCGGCGACCTCACCCCGGAACTCATCGAGAAGGGCCGTGGCAACTGCGACTACCACTACGCCGTGGAACTCATCCGCGAACTCAAGGAAAGCGATTCCGACTTCTGCATCGGTGCGGCCTGCTACCCCGAAAAGCACCCCGAAAGTGCAAACCAGGCCGAAGACATCAAGCACCTCAAGGAGAAGGTCGACGCAGGTGCCGACTTCCTCACCACGCAGATGGTGTTCGACAACAACCTGTTCTTCAGCTTTCTCTACAAACTGCGCGACGCGGGCGTGAACTGCCCCGTGCTCCCCGGCATCATGCCCATCACGAACGCAAACCAGGTGGAACGCGCCATCAAGCTTTCCGGCTCCTTCATGCCGCAGCGCTTCAAGTCACTCGTCGACAAGTTCGGCAGCGACCCCGACGCAATGAAACAGGCGGGCATCATCTACGCAACCGACCAGATTATTGACCTGTACGCCAACGGCATTACGAACGTGCACGTTTACTCGATGAACAAGCCCGACGTGGCAGAAGGCATTCTCCGGAATGTTTCCGCCATTCTCGGAAAGAATTTTTCCGCATAACGCTCAAACAGAAAGAATCCGGGACTAATCCCACTAGGCAAACAAGATGACGCTACGCGAAGCTTTCGAAAGTAAAATGATGCTGCTGGACGGCGGCATGGGTTCCGTTATCCAGACCTACGGCATCAAGGGAGCGAACAACGACATGCTCTCCATCGAGAAGCCGGAAATCATCCTGGACATCCAGCGCCGCTATGTGGATGCAGGCGTGGACTGCCTCACCACAAATACTTTCTCGAGCCAGCGCGTAAGCCAACACGAATACCACCAGGAGCACCGAATCGCCGAGATGAACCGCGCCGCCGTGAAAATCGCGAAGCAGGCCGCCGAAGAAGGGTTCAAGAAGTACGGCCGCCAGGTGTACATCCTGGGCGACGTGGGTCCCACGAGCAAGATGCTCTCCATGAGCGAAGACGTGAACGACCCCGCGAGCCGCAGCATTACTTTTGACGAATTGGAAGATGCCTACCTGGAACAGATCCAGGTGCTGGTGGAAGAAGGCGTCGATGCGATTCTGATTGAAACGATTTTTGATACGCTGAACGCGAAGGCCGCTGCCAGCGCATTCACCAAGGTGATGGAATACCGCGCAGCTAAAGCCGGCGACAAAGCCGCCGACCTCAAGCCTATCGAAGTCATGTTCTCCATGACGGTGAGCGACGCCTCGGGCCGCACGCTTTCGGGCCAGACGGTCGAAGCATTCGCCGTGAGCGTGATGCACACGCACCCGCTTTCCATCGGATTGAACTGCGGCCTCGGTGCCGACGGCATGGTGCCGTACCTGCGCCGCATGGGCAAGGTCGCTCCCTGCTACATTTCTTGTCACCCGAATGCGGGGCTACCGAACCAGTTCGGCGGTTACGACGACACGCCCGAAGACATGGTGCGCCTCATGGGCGTGTACCTGGACGACAAGCTCGTGAACATGATTGGCGGTTGCTGCGGTACGACTCCGGAGCACATCGCCGCGATGCGCAAGATGCTCGACGCCCTTCCGGCCGATTACGAACGTCGCAAGCCTGCGCCCAAGTACGCCACGAGCCCGCTGCTCCGCCTCGCCGGTCTGGAGCCGCTGTTCAAGGAACAGGTGCGCCCGAGTAATGGTGCCGACAGTTGCAACGCCGAAGACTTTGTGAAGGTCGGTGAACGCTGCAACGTGGCAGGCTCCAAGAAGTTCCTGCGACTCATCAACGAAAAGAATTACGAAGAAGCGCTCGACATCGCCCGCAAGCAAGTGGAAGACGGTGCCGACGTGATCGACGTGAACATGGACGACGGCCTCTTGGACGCTACCGCCGAAATGCAGACCTTCCTGAACCTGCTCGCTTCGGACCCGGCCATCAGCCGCGTGCCGATTATGGTGGACTCTTCCCGCTTCGAAGTCATTGAAGCGGGCCTCAAGTGCGCCCAGGGCAAGTGCATCGTGAACTCCATCTCACTCAAGATGGGCGAACAGGCGTTTATCGAACATGCGCTCACTATCAAGCGCCTCGGTGGTGCCGTCATCGTGATGCTCTTCGACGAAGAAGGCCAGGCCACCAACTACGAGCGCCGCGTGCAGATTGCCGCCCGCGCTTACGACATCATGGTGAAGAAGCTCGGCTTCGATCCTTCCGACATCATTTACGACCCGAACGTTTTGACGGTCGCTACCGGCATGGCCGAACACAACGCCTACGCCATCGACTTTATCCGCGCCGTCCGCTGGATTATGGACAACCTGCCCGGCGTGCGCATCTCGGGCGGGCTTTCGAACCTTTCCTTCGCCTTCCGCGGCAACAACTACCTGCGCGAAGCGATGCACACTACCTTCTTGCATTACGCGATTCCAAACGGCATGGGCATGGCCATTATGAACCCGAGCGCGATTATCGAATACAAGACGATTCCGCTCGAACTCCGCATGGCCATTACCGAAGTCATTTACAACACGGAACCGGATGCCAGCGAAGCGCTCATCGAAATTGCAAGCCGCATGACCGCGGCAGCCGCAGCCGCCAAGGAAGCAGGCACCAAGTACGACCCGAAGGCGATTTTCGCCATGAGCACAGGCGCAAGCAGCTCTTCTGACG
>JAEERM010000051.1 GCA_016285835.1 Fibrobacter sp. | reverse complement strand
CGGAGCGGTCCCTTGTACGGAACACGGCCTTCGATGCCTTCCGGAACGAACTTGCGCGGTTCCTGGACGCCACCCTGGAAGTAACGGTCGGCAGAACCGGCCTTCATCGCACCGAGGGAGCCCATACCGCGGTAGCTCTTGTAGCTACGACCATCGGCGAGAATCACTTCGCCCGGAGCTTCTTCGGTACCGGCAAAAAGCGAACCCACCATCACAGCATGACCACCGGCGGCCAAAGCCTTCACGATGTCGCCAGAGAACTTGAGGCCACCGTCGGCGATAATCTTCACGCCGACCTTGCGGGCCATCTTGCCACATTCCACGACAGCAGAGAACTGCGGGTAACCCACACCGGCCACGATACGCGTGGTGCAGATGGAACCCGGACCGATACCCACCTTGACGATGTTGGCACCGCACTTGGCGAGTTCTTCCACGGCTTCCGGCGTGCAAACGTTACCGGCGCAAATCGTGAGCTTCGGATATTTCTTGCGAACGGTCTTCACCATGTTGCGCACACCGATGTGGTGGCCGTGAGCCGTATCGATAATCAACAGGTCGACGCCGGCGTCCACGAGGGCCGCCACGCGTTCGAGAGTATTGGCAGAGGTACTGACAGCGGCACCCACGAGCAACTGGCCATTCTTGTCGAGGCTAGCGTTCGGGTTGTTTTCGCGCTTCAAGATGTCAGTCATCGTGATGAGGCCCTTCAAGGCACCGGAAGCGTCCACCAGCGGGAGCTTTTCAATGCGCTTTTCGGCGAGGATTTCCTTCGCCTTGGAAAGGCTCACCTTCGGGCTGGCCGTCACCGGATTCTTCGTCATCACGGAACGGATCTTTACGTTCATGTCGCTCACCGTGCGGAGGTCGCGGCTCGTGAGCATACCGACGAGCTTGCCCTTGGAAAGAATCGGGAAACCGCTCACCTTGTTGCGGGCGCGGAGTTCAAAAGCAGCAGAGACCGGCTGGTCCGCATCGAGCGTCACCGGGCTTACAACGATGCCGGACTGCCACCGCTTGACCTTGCGGACTTCTTCGGCCTGGTCTTCGACACTCATGTTCTTATGGATGATGCCGATACCGCCCTGCAAAGCGAGGGAAATGGCCAAAGGAGCCGTCGTCACGGTATCCATGGCGGCACTGATAATAGGAATATTGAGTTTGATATTCGGAGCGAGCTGGGTGCTCACGTCGGTCTGGGCCGGCAAGACAGAAGATTCAGCAGGAACAAGGAGGACGTCGTCAAACGTCAAAGCTTCTGGCAAAAGTTTCATAATGTACCTCTTTTGCGAGGTAAATATAGTAAAAAATCACTTCCCGTTGTAGCGCTCCATGCACTTTTCGATGCCAAATTTGAAGTAGCATTCCACGAGTGCAGGGACCTTGGCGATGGCCTCGTCAAAGACGGGGCGGTCTTCGGGCGGAAACTTGGCCAGCACCCAGTTGCTCAGGTCGAATTTCGGAGGGCACTTACCCACACCAAAACGGATGCGTGGGAACTTGTCGCCCACATGCTCAATGATGTTCCGAAGTCCGTTCTGCCCGCCGTGGCTGCCGTCCTTACGGCAACGGATGCGGCCTACGTCCAAATTAACGTCATCGCTGAAAACGAGCAAGTGGTCGGTCTTCACCTTGTACCAGGTCATCAGGGCCTGAACAGCCTCCCCCGAGAGGTTCATGTAGGTTTGAGGCTTTGCCAGCAAGCATTCCTCGCCTGCGATATTCACCTTCATGGTGAGCGCCTTGTGTTCACTTTTCCAGTCTTTGTTCGAATCGGCGAGTTTTTCGACCGCCATGAATCCTGCATTGTGGTGAGTGTTAGAATATTGCGTACCAGGATTTCCGAGACCAACGATAATGTACATTAGTGATTAGTAGTTTATTGTTAAAGCTTACACTTGATCAAAGGTCCACTTGACGTGGTCCATCATGAAGTCATGCGCATCAAAGGCCAAGCCAAACTGGTCCTTGATTTTGCTGACATCGAAAAGCATCGGGTCGTCGGACCAGCCGAGGTCCGTTTCCACGATTTTAGACTTACAGCCGGGTTTCAGGGATATCATCATCTCGGCAATTTCCTTCCAGCTAATCCACACTTCGCCGAGCCCGAGGAAAATTTCCTCGTTCTTATCGGATTCCAAGACCTTCAGGTAAAGTTCAGCCTGCTGGCTCGCATGAATGAACTGCGTTCCGTCGTTCTTGATGATATTGATATCCTGGTTATCCTTGACGGCACGTGCCATGTCGAAAAAGCGTCTGTCAGGCTGGGAACAGCCATCAATGTACGCCGGATTGCCAAACGTGTACCCCGGACGAATGATGTTGCGTTTCATCTTGACATCGGGGAAATAGCGACCATAGCCATGCGTAAAGCCAATCACGAAGGCCTCACCCGCCGCCTTGGTCGCCCCGTAGAGGTCCATCGGCAAGTTACTGGTCACTTCGCGCATCACGGGGCGCATACGTCCCATCGCAGCCGTACTGCTCGTGAAGATAAATTTCTCACAACCTGCGCTAGCAGCCATCTCGAGGAGAGCCACCGTAGCACGGGTATCGTTCATGAGGATGGCACCCGGAGTATCGCCCCAACCCAGTGCAATATGGATGCAGGCGTCACAACCCGCCAAGCCCTCGCCGAGCTTGTCAAAATCCGTAAGGGAGGCCTCTACAAAAGAGACCTTTTCGTTGGAGCGCAGTGAAGGCATCTTGTTGGGGTGACGAGTCGCAATGACGACATCGTGGCCTTTTTCAAGCAACGCCTTGACTACATAGTGTCCAATGAATCCTGTACCGCCCGTAACGAATACACGCATGCCAATAACCTCACATTTGGTTTATAAATATAATCTCTTTGTCCAAATAAAGATGTATACAATAATTTATCTTAACCATATTTTTCTCGAATATTTAGTTGGCAAGAAAATATTGCACTAATGAGCATGCAATCAATGCATGCGAAAAGGGCGCCTATACGGCGATTTCCCTTTGTTTACGGCAATTTCAAATACTACATTATCCCTGAACGAATACAAAAAGAGGTTTTTTATGTCCCGTTTACGCGTTTTAGTATTGATGGGCGGCCCGTCCACGGAACACGACGTGTCCGTCGTGAGCGGAACTGGCGTCGTACGTGCCATGGATCCCGAAAAGTACAACATCCACCCTGTCTTGATTGACAAGGACGGAACCTGGCACTGGTCTTCTAGGGAACTTTCCCCCTACCAAAAGATGAATTTCTCGGTCAACTATTTCCATAGTCTCGAAGGTTCGGCAGCCAACTGCAAAAAGTCCCCCGCCCTCTCCGAACTACCCGATTCCGACATCGCATTCCTCGCATTACACGGCAAGTGGGGCGAAGACGGCCACATCCAAGCCATGCTCGAAAACTGGGGCATTCCTTACACGGGTTGCGGGCTCCTCGCATCGGCCCTTGCCATGGATAAAATCAAGTCCAAGGAAATCTACAGGGCTAACGGCATTCCGACTCCCCCCTACCGCGTCATTTGGAAACACGACTTTACCGGTGACGTACTCGTCAATGTCGCCGACGAACTCGGGTTCCCGCTGGTCATCAAGGACCCGCTGGGTGGTTCTTCCATCGGCATCGGCATCGCAAAGGACATGGACGAGGCCGGCAAAATTGTGCAAGACCTCTTCAAGGATTCCAACCGCCTGCTGTGCGAAAAATTCATTGCCGGCGGCGAGGCAAGCTGCGGCTACATCGAAGGTGAAAAGCCGCTCCCGCCCACCGAAATGCGCATGACGACGCGCGAATACTTCGACTACGAGGCCAAGTACAATGGAGAATGCCAAGAAGTGACTCCCGCGGAATTCGCCCCGGAACTCACCGCACGCATCCAGGAACTCGTGAAGAACGCTCACTACGCCCTCGGTGGTGCCGGTTACAGCCGTACCGATGTCCGCATCACCAAGGACGGTGAACTGTTCGCCATCGAGACGAACACACTGCCGGGCATGACACCCACATCGCTGTTGCCACAACAGGCAGCCTGCATCGGCATCACCTACAGCCAGCTCATCGACTTGATTATCGACAAGAGCATTGCGATCAAAAGATAGGGGCTAGAAACTAGAGGCTAGGATCTAGTAATTAATGGTTAGAAATGAACCTTGACTTGTATGTAGACACTTCCCGGAAGGGCATCTCGATGGCGATTGCTTCGCCGGACGGTTCCGCCTATGAGGAAATTATAGAGCCATCTGCCAAGGGCGAAACGCTCAGCGCAAACCTCGATACACTCTTGGAACGGTCCGGCGCCACGCTCGACGATGTGAAGCGCGTGATGGTCACGGTCGGGCCGGGCTCGTTCAGCGGACTGAGAACCGGGGTCGCGTTCTGCCAGGGGCTATGTTTCAGCGGTAAGCGCAACCTGTACGGCGTGACGACACTCCAGGCACTGGAATGCTTTGCCCAGGCTAAAGAAGGCGACCCCGTCGCAGTCGTTATCCGGGCACGCAACGGCTATTGGTACTTGCGCCTAAACGGCACGGAAAAATTCATCGACACGGCAGAAGTCATCCAGGCGTTGGGCAAGAACAAAGCAACGCATGTTGTCGCAGACGAAGCCGCCATAGCAGACAACGAACTCAAAAACGTATTTGAAGAACTCGGTGCCAGCATCTCTCCAGACACAGGCAAACCGCTAAACCAATGGGCCCCGCTGTTCGAAACAATCAAGCCGACGCTTATCCAAGAAGCAAACTACATTCAACCTTCATATTTCGAAAAGCTGAAAGCGTAACCAAGCCTTTTATATGCCTATCCGCGAAATGAAAGAAACCGATTTGCCCCGAGTTCTGGAAATCCAGCAAGAACTGGCATTCCAGGACTGGAACACGGCTCAATTCGCGGCAGAGATACGCGCCAACTATGCACTTTGCGTAGTCTATGAGCCCCTCGCGGAACAAGGCACACCGCAAATCACCGGTTATGCGATATTTCACCTGCTTGGCCCAGACTCGGAACTTTTAAGCATCGCCGTAAGCCGGAACAGCCAGCACAAAGGTATCGGCAAGAAGCTCCTGGATGCAGGGCTCTCCCGCCTGAATTCCGAGAGCAAGGACCGCTGTTTCCTCGAAGTCCGCGAAGGCAATAGCACCGCACGCAAATTCTACGAGAAAAACGGCTTTAAACTTTACGGGGATAGAAAGAACTATTACTCCGATGGCGAAAACGCCTGCCTATATTCTATAGAATTGGAGTCACAAATAAATTAAGGAAGAGGGGAAAACGTGTCCAAGCTATTATTGAACAAAAAGAAAAAGAATTACGCCCAATTAGTCAAGAAGGCGCTCATCATCGCAGCATCGACGGTTATCCTCGCCATCATTGCGCTTTACGCCGTCTTTACCAAAAGCGGGCAATGGCTCGTGAACGACGATGAATTCAAACACGTGAAATGGGTTGTCATTCTAGACGGCCAATCGGCCGACATGGAACGGAACGACTTTGCCGCAAATCTCGTCGCTCAAGGGAAAGCAGATTCCGTACTCATCCTAGGGCGCCGGGTTCTCAGAGACCGGAGCAACGCCGATTTCTACGCCGACGATTTCCTGCGCCATTCCAGCATCGACAGCGCAGCCTTATTCCTGGCCCCCCACGATGATCCCTCCACCATCAGCGAAGCCTACACAATCATTCCCTGGCTCAAGAACCGCAAGGCTGATACAGTGCTGTTGTTAACTTCGGCCGCTGCGACCCATAGAGTTGCAAACCTGTTCAAAGCGCTCGCCGGAGAGAGCCCCGTTTTCCTCACTGCCGACATTCACCACTACCTTTACGACGCCAACACGTGGTACATCAATCGCGAATCTCGCAAGAGTTGGCTCCGCGAATGGGCTGCACTACTTTATTCCAAATTCGAACTCATCGGACTAGACACCCTCACCGCAGCGGATTCCACCTATTACGTTCCCATACGTTCTGTCAGCGAAGAAAAAAATATGGAACCCGTCGTTGACCTGCAAAAATTCCTAAAGCAGGCCAATTCCAAAACGCAAGAGGTCATCAACAACGCAGCAAAGGATACCACCAAAGCCATAGAAACAGCCAAGAAGGACTCATCCAAGTCGGAATCTAAAGCCGAACCGAAAAAAGACGATAAAAAAGACGTCAAGAAAGAAGAGCCCAAGAAACAAGAGTCTAAAAAGGACGAAAAGAAAGAAACTAAAAAAGACGAGCCCAAGAAAGAAGAAAAGAAGGACTCCAAGAAGGAAGAACCGAAAAAAGACGACAAGAAGGACAACAAGTCCAGCAGCGACAAGAAAAAGGACGAAAAGAAAAGCTAGCTGAGGCCTAGACAAGGCCCATCAAGCGGCCTTCACCAGAACGCAACATCTTGTCCATATATTCCTTGGCCGCTTTGCAAGCCTCCGGCAAATCCTTGCCTAGGGCCAAGTTCGCCAAAATCGCAGCCGACAAAGTACAACCCGTGCCATGCTTTTCGACACCGACAAGGCGCGGGCTCGAAAATTTGTACTGACTCCCGTCACGGTCCCAAAGGATATCAACAGCATCGCTGTCCTTGGAATGCCCACCCTTCAACAGTAAAGCAAAATCCTTGCCCAGTTCGATTTTCCCACGGGAGGCGGCAAGCCCCAAACCGAGGAAACCAAATTCCTCCTGATTCGGAGTCACTAGGTCGATATTCTTCATCACAGGCATGAAATCGTCCTGCTCCACCGCCCTCAAGAAATGGAAACCAGCGCTGGCACTCGCAATGGGATCCCAAATGATAAAGGCATCGGGAGAACGCATGCGGATAAAGTCGACAATACGCTTGAGGACCTTGGCCTTCTCTACAAGGCCAATCTTCACGAACTTGAACGTGTGCTTTTTGAACAAGGTTTCAAGTTGCGCCTCAATCCGCTCCCAGATAACCCATCCCGGAGCAACAAATTCATCTTCGTTCTGCTCTGTTAACGCCGTACATACAGCTTGAGCATAGACACCAAAATGCGCCATCGTCTTGACATCGGCCAAGATTCCCGCACCGGCACTTCCATCAAAACCAGCAACCGTCAAAGCGTAATTCATTTTTTCGGACATACAGACAATTCCCTTTTCGCCTCGCAGAGGGCTAGAAATAAAGGCCAATAAGAACAGCAGTCACCACGCAAATGCCCAAGACCGCCGGCACGATGAGCTTACGCATGGGCTTTGCCCCCAAGAAAAACACAAGGCCCCCCTTGGTAAGCGTATTCGCAAGGCTTGCAAACAAAATCGAAAGAATCAGTTCCCGGTTCTCGATAGAAGCCTTCATGCTCATGTCTATTAACGAGAAAGCCACGGCATCCATCTCGGCGGCGCCCCCCAAGAAACTGCAACCGATAAGCGCTCCGTTGCCCAAGTACACGCGGGCGGCATTCGCGACAAACATCACGACTGTGAAAACTAGGCCAAACTTGATTGCAGGCAAAAGCCGGAACGGATTGCTGAAATCCGAACTCTTCTCGGTATGCTGCCCAGCCTTGAACTTGAGGAACAAGGCGTATCCCAGGCTCGGGACCACCGGCACAAGCAGCGGAACAGCAAGTGGCCCCGCCAGATTCGGCACCAAGAAAATGCAAATGCAATACAGGCGCGCATACATCACCGCCCAGCTGAGCACGATGCCCACAGTGAAATCATCGGCATAACTTTCGTTGTTGCGGCTCCGGCCCACCATATTGAGCGTAAGCGCGGTACTGCTCGCGAGCCCGCCAAAAA
Organism: Fibrobacter sp.; assembly: GCA_016285835.1. Classification (GTDB taxonomy): domain Bacteria; phylum Fibrobacterota; class Fibrobacteria; order Fibrobacterales; family Fibrobacteraceae; genus Fibrobacter. The sequence goes on along the minus strand of JAEERM010000051.1, from coordinate 16,793 downwards.
GCCCCGTCAGCCAAATTCCCTTGCCCGGGCCAATCAACTTGATCAAGATGTAGCTCACGAAACCGATGCCGCTGATGAACACGACAAAGAGCCAAATCGAATGAGGATTCAGAACCTCGAGCCCCGGCGGACCAAACGAGCGGTTCGGCAAAAACGGGAGAATCATCAGCGTAATCACGGCGAACTTCACCGTCGCGATAATATCTTCCGCCGAAAGTCTGTTCGCAAAGTCGTGCAACTGCTTCTTGGAATTGAGCAGCAACAAGAGAACGACCATCCCCACGCACGCTTCCAGCAACCGATTGTACCAACACAATCCACCAAGAAGGTAAACAAGCAACAAGGCGACACTTGTCGTTATACCGGCAGTTCCTTCCTTATGGCTCAGTCCAAATGCGACATGCGAAGCCGCCAACAAAATTCCAATGACGACAAGGCCTGTCACGAACGGAGCCACAGAGCCCAGCAAATCAGAAAAGAATACGGACAAAACACCGCTCAAGCCGACCATCGAGAATGTGCGGACACCCGCCGGATGCCTATCCGACGCATCGAAATACGAATGCTCACGTTGCATGCCGATAATAAAACCAATACCCAGCGCAGCGATAAGCTTATAAAAAATATGGAACTCAATCATGCTTGTAAATCTATACAAAAAACAAGAAAAACGTCTATCCCCAGACCATTTTCAAGAACGGGAAGAACCTAATTCTTGCGATTTTTCATCGTACTGACTTTCATGTCGTACATTTTGCTGTCGGCCAGCTTGTAGACATCATTGGCTTTTGCCGGGTCGCCCAGTTCATGTATCGCGTAGCCGTAAGCGGCTTCCAATGGCACCGGCAAGCCGTAGCTATTGCTTTTCTCCAGAATTTTCAAGTCCTTCAACGTCGCTTGCAACTCGTGCAGGTGTTCCGAGCGGACAATCGCCAAAAACTCGTCGCCACCCATGCGGATTGTCGTCCCCACGCCGTTGAAAGCCTTCTTGAACACTTCGGCATACCGAGTCAATAGTTTGTCACCGACGCTGTGCCCGTGAGAGTCATTCACCTTCTTGAGGCCATTCATGTCGATGCTCACAATAGCGTATTTGCTGTCGCGACGGTCAAGCACCTCAAAAATTCGTTCGCACTTGGCCCTGTTGTAAAGCCCAGTCAGGGAATCACGGAAAGCAATCTGCTTGAGCATTTCTTTTTCGGTCTTGTCCATGACCACATCGTACAGATAAATGAAATAACTCACCATCAGGAATATCACAAAAACAAGCGCACCCAACGGCAAAAGGGTTACATCGATATTGCTATCGACAACGCCAAGGTACCACTGCATGTGGAAGCGCACCAAATCAATGATTCCGAACGAGAAGAAGATGACGATTCCATAAACAAGGATTCGTTCCTGCATACCAAACATACGGTCGTGCAGAATCCTCGCAAAAAGCATGTACAAGAACAGGACTATCACAAAAAGGTGGAAGAACGGAAGGAAGCACGAATAGTGAGCGAAGTTCAGCGCATGGGACACCGTCGACACGACAAAGAACAGCACGGCAACGGCCAAGAACGCCCATAGGCCGTTCATCTTCCAGCGTGCAAGCCTCCCCCAGCGCATATTGATTAACAAAAGACACATGGGAATCGGGACTAGATAAAGCGAAATGTACTCAAGCAAGGTGTTGAAGGCAAAATCCATGGAGAACATTTGGATAACCCTCATGTAGCACATGGTCCAAAGCCCCATCAAAAACGAAATGAAGCCTATCAGGATGAGTCGATAGAACGAGCGCGAATAAGCAAGAGCAATGAAACCAACAAAGACAGAAAGAACAGAGAAAAGGCAAAGGAAAATACCGCTACCAGCCGCCAGCGCATGCCGCGAGAAAAAGTCCGACACAATGTTGTTATGCAAGACCTTGACGGACGTGGAAGTGAGCGCCGCAGCGGTTTCCGCAACGATTTGTTTTATGGTAATCGTGCGGCGGTCGACATTTTCGGGTAAATTGATAAAATGGAACCCGCTACCGACCAGGCGCCCTTGTTTATACAAATCATGCCCATAGCTGTAAATGGGCTGGTCGTCCAAATAGACAGAAACAGCAGAATGGAAAGTCCTGAAGCGCAGCGTGGACAAAGGAAGGACATCGATATTCAGGAGTTTCTTGTAAACAAGCGTATCGCCAATCTTGACATCTTCGGGAATCTTGTATTCCGCGATATTGACATTATTCGAGGTGGAACCACCATAAGTGACCGACCACCCCTCATCGAAATGCAATTGATCGTTATCAAGCCCGCGTTTGCTCAGATTTGCGAAGAACACAAAAAAGAGCACCAAGAACGCGAACGCGATGACTGTGAATAAAATCCTGCGAGACCGCCTCATCATGTTTCCCAATCCTGCGGGAGTCAACGCTCCCAGACTTGGAACAATGTAGCAAAATCGTTTTTCTCGTCAGCGCTAAAAGATTCTTCGGATACCATTCGCCAGCCATCTCCCCAATCCGGGAAGAACACATCGCCATCTACATCGGAAAGCACACGCGTCACATACAACTTTTTGACAAGCGGCATGGCCTCGCGGTATACGGCGGCGCCGCCGATGATGAAGCACTCCGTTTCCCCGGCGGCGCGGGCCTTGTCCAAGGCCTGTTCGAGGCTCCCGCACACAGTGCACCCCGGAGCCTCGAACGCCGTATTCCGCGTGAGCACGTAGTTTGTGCGGTTCGGCAACGGGCGTCCGATGTCGTCGTAGTTCTTGCGACCGAGGATTATGGAATGCCCCGTCGTGATAGCCTTGAAGCGTTTGAGGTCGGCAGAAAGGTGCCACGGGAGGTGCCCGTCACGGCCGATGACGTTGTTTTGGGAAATAGCGACAATAGCGGAGAGTAGCATAGTAGGAAGTAGACAGTAGGAAGTAGGAAGTAGACAGTGGTTGGTGGTTAGGGGCTTGAATCTAGGATCTAGGGGCTAGGGAGAAATATCACGGCTTCGCCGTCTTATATTGACGCACGAAGTGCGTGATTCTTTTCACTAGCCTCTAATTTCTAGTCTCTATTCTCGAGCCTCGAGCCTCCTATACCGCAATCGGGGCTTTAATTGTCGGCCACGGGTCGTAATCGACAAGTTCAAAGTCCTCGAACTTGAATTCAAAAAGGTCCTTCACATCAGGGTTCATCTTCATCGTCGGGAGCTTACGCGGTTCGCGGGAAAGCTGTTCGCGAGCCTGATCAAAATGGTTGCTGTACAGGTGCAAGTCACCGAAGGTATGCACGAACTCGCCCGCCTCGTAGCCACACACCTGGGCAAGCATCATCGTCAACAGCGAGTACGACGCGATGTTGAACGGCACCCCGAGGAACATGTCGGCACTGCGCTGGTAAAGTTGGCAGCTGAGTTTGCGCTTGCCGCTGGCACCCACACCGCCCACATAGAACTGGAACAGGCAGTGGCAAGGAGGCAAGGCCATCTTGTCAACTTCGGCCACGTTCCACGCGCAAACAAGGTGCCTACGCGAATCGGGATTGTTCTTGAGGCTGTTGATTAGGTTCTGGATTTGGTCGATATGCCCACCATCGGGGGTCGGCCAACTACGCCACTGGTGGCCGTAAACCGGGCCCAAATCGCCGTTCTCGTCGGCCCATTCGTCCCAGATGGTCACCTTGTTGTCGTGCAAGTACTTGATGTTCGTGTCGCCCATCAGGAACCACAGCAGTTCATGGATGATGGAGCGCAAGTGAAGTTTCTTAGTCGTGAGACACGGGAAACCCTTCGAAAGGTCAAAGCGGGTCTGGCGGCCAAAAACGGAACGCGTGCCCGTGCCAGTACGGTCGGAACGGTCTACGCCGTTGTCAATAATGTCTTGGAGGAGATCGAGGTATTGTCGCATGATTTTAATTTAATAAAAAGAGAGAGACTAGAATCTAGAGACTAGGATCTAGGGTGCGGCTTCGCCGCGATTATCTACTCTAGCCTCTAGCCCCTACTCTCTAGCCTCTAAATTCTAGGGGCGGCTTTGCCGCGATTATCTACTCTAGCCTCTAGCCCCTACTCTCTAGCCTCTAAATTCTAGGGGGCGGCTTCGCCGCGACTATTTACTCTAATCCCTAGCCCCTAGTCTCTAGCCTCTATTCCAAACACTTCCTCACGTTTGTACTGTTTCACGTCTTTGTCTTCTGCGACGGCTTTCTCGCGCAAGAGCATGTTCAACGCCTGCAATATCAAATTCTGCGTGTGTTTGGGTACGGGCTTCTTGCCGAGCCTCGCCTTCTGCACCATCTTGTGGTTCAAGTTAGCAGGAAGTTTCTCTACCAGGGCGTGATTTGTGGCGCCCAATTCATTCAGGATTTCATCTAGTTTAGTCATGACAAAAAAATAAAAAAGACTCCCGGTGATTAACCGGAAGTCTTGAAATTTCTAAGGAGAATCGAAAGGGAGCGAGTCCCTTCGATTATTCGCTACTACGGAGTGAAGTTCGATTCGCACTTCATACCGTCGTTATCCGGAGTGACGAAGTGCATTTCGATACGGCGGTTCTGTTCGCGGCCGTCAGACGTGTTGTTGTCGTCGACCGGGCAAGTAGAACCAAGACCGATAGCCTTGATACGCTTCTTATCGACACCGAACTTCGTCAAGGTCTTCATCACTTCCTTAGCGCGGTTCTCGGAGAGCTTCTGGTTGGAGGCTTCCCTACCGACGTTATCGGTGTGACCCTGGATGACGATTTCGAGTTCCTTATAGCTTTCGTCTTCGACGAGCTTCTTCGCCACACCCTTCAGGATGTTCTTGGCGTTGGATTCGAGAGTGGCCTTACCAGACTTGAAGGTAACACCATCAAGCTTTTCGGCAGCCTTCTTCGGACATCCGTGGCCATCGTCACCCGGTTCATCCGGGCAGCGGTCAATACCGGTACAGACATCGGCGAACTGCTTCTGGAGCTTCTTGGTGGACACCCATTCAGAGCAGACACCATCCTTATCCGGGTCCGGATCGTCGTCGAACGGACAACCCTTGTTCCATTCAGGACCAGCTTCGCTCGGGCAGCGGTCACTACCGTGGCAAACATCCTTGAACTGTTCAGTCATGTTCTTTTCAATCACCCACGGAGAGCAGAGGCTGTCGGCATCCGGGTCCGGATTATCCATCGGGCAGCCCTGAGCCCATGCCGGGCCCGGTTCGTTCGGGCACTTGTCAACATCCTTACAGATGCCTTCGTACTGGTCGAGCATGCCCTTCTCCTTGACCCACGGATCGCAGAGGCTATCCTTGTCGGTATCCGGGTTGCCGAGCGGGCAGCCATCGTTAGTGGCCGGACCGAATTCGAGCGGGCACTTGTCGAGACCCTTACAGGTCTTGGTGATATACGGATCGTTGAGCGTTGCGGCATTTTCGAAGTAGTAGCCCATTCTCTTCTGGGTCACCCATTCGTCGCAGAGACCGTCACCATCGGAGTCCGGATCATCCCACGGACAACCCTTATTGCCAGACGGACCCGCTTCGGCCGGACACATGTCGTAGCCCTTACAAACATCAGCATACTGATCGAGCTTGTTCTTGTCGGTCACCCACGGAGAGCAGAGGCCGTCCTTATCCGGGTCAGCATTATCTTCCGGGCAACCGTTGTTGCCATCAGGACCAGCTTCGTTCGGGCACTGGTCGATACCCTTACAAATACCCTTGAACTTCTTGAGGAGCTTCTTCTGGGTCACCCAAGCATCGCAGACGCCGTCCTTATCCGGGTCCGGATCGTCAAGCGGGCATCCATCGTCGCCTTCGCCGGCTTCGTTCGGGCACTGGTCGACACCTTCGCAAACATCGGCGAAGTCAGCCAGCAAGCCACGTTCAGCAACCCAAGCGTCGCAAACACCATCTTCGTCAGCATCAGGATTGCCGAGCGGGCAGCCCTGGTTCAGGCGGTGGCCAAAGTCATCCGGGCACTTGTCGTCCTTATCGAGGACACCGTCGCCGTCACGGTCCTGAGCCAGCAGGAAGCCGCTCCAGGTAAGACCGCCGTAAACCTTGTATTCCGGATTGACGCGGGTGGTGTACTCAAGAATATGCTTGTTGTTTTCCATAGCATAGACTTTCGTCAACTTGTCCTTGTCGCCAATGAAGTAAGAACCACCGATGTGGATATCGAGACCGACCGGCAGGTGGAACACGAAAGCACCGGTGAGTTCCTTCATGTCGAAGGAGGTATTCATCTTGTTGCCCAAGCGATCCTTATAGGTGAAATCATCCAACTGGATATCCCAGTAGTATTCAGCAAAGATGGAGAGGAAGTCCATGAAATAGAATTCCGCAGCGGCACTCATGAACGGATAGGACATGTAAGAGTCATCCGTAGAGTAGCGATAACCGCCGTTCACGTGGAACACGAGCGGAACGCCATCGCCTTCGTCAAGCTTACCGAAGTCGGCCGTGATAGCCATACCGCCCTTGAGGTAGGTATTGCGGGCACCGTAAGCCTGAGCCTGACCGCTTTTCGTATTAATATAGGAGGCATCACGAATCCAGATACCGTCCTTTTCCGTGTTGACCGTGGCCACTTCAACCTGGCCGAACACAGCGATGTCGAACGGCTGGTCGTCAGGGAGCGGGAAGCGAGCCTTCAAGTCACCATGCAGGTTACCGATGTAACCGACGTCGGTGCTCGGGACATCGCCGGACTGGCCACCTTCAACCTCATAGGGACTGTTTTTATATTTGGTGCGTTCCGAATAGAACTCGTTAGTTACGTGGAATTTATCGTAATAAACCGGGAGGCCGAGGCCCAAGTCAAAATAGTGCCAAATGCCAATACCGATACCGAGCTGGGTGCTAAGAGCGATATAGTCGTCCTTGATGGGACCACCACGCATCGCAGCATATTTCTGGTACCCATCCTTCTTATCTTTACCGTAGTAAAGTTCGTTCAGGCCCTTGTCACCATTCCCGTTAATATGAGAAATATCGTTGGTTGCGTCCATCAAAGCATAAAAAGCCAGCTTTGAATGACCCAATGACTGAGCAGACTGGGTCTTATTGACACCAACAAAGCCCGTCTTGTTAATCGTTTGGGGATGCGTGGCAAAGGCAGCAGAAGCAGCCAGCGCCAGTGCAATTCCCATTGCTACTTTTTTCATAGCGTCTCCTTAAGTGTGAGAAAAACCAAGAAAACAGGTTCTCCCGATAAATTGCTAAGCAAAATATAGTCTTTTTATTTTATTTTCTTTTCTTTTTTTTACAAAAAAGGTCTTTTTTCATAGACAATACTTCCATAAATCAGTCAAAAAGCTCCGGCCGGCACCGCCGGATGCTTGTATAACCGGACCTTCCTATTATAATATGGTCGAGGACGGGAATCTGCAAAACTCTCCCCGCAGCACAGAGAATTCGCGTAATAGCAATGTCTTCTTCGCTAGGTTCGGTCGACCCCGACGGGTGGTTGTGTGCGAAAACTACAGAAACAGCCCTGTCCTTCACGGCTTCCGAAAACGCCTCCCTCGGGTGGACCGGTGTCTGGTTCACGAGGCCCGTAGTCAGTTCGTTCACATTGATAATCTTGTTCGCCGCATTCAAGGAGACGACTACAAGATGTTCCTGTTGCTCAAATTTCAAGAACGACAACCTGCCAAGGAGGTCTTCCGGAGTGCGGACGGCAATGACCTTGTCGCTTAAGATGTAGCGGCTGGACAATTCCAGGCAAGCAAGCACCTGTGTTGACTTTGCACGGCCAAGTCCGTGGATTTTCCGCAAACTGGAAAGCGAAGGGACACAAGTCACATTCGAAAGGTATTCGGCAATACGCCTGGAAAGTTCGAAAACATCGCAATCCCGGTTCCCGCTACCCAGAATCAAGGCAAGCAATTCTTCTGTCGTAAGCGCCGCAGCACCCAATTTTTCAATTTTTTCGCGAGGTTTCAATATTTCTGCATTTTTGCAAGGTAAAAGATCGTGCATAAATCCCCCTTTTAAAAAGTGAACACGTCTATATAGACGTTCAAAACGCGATTTTTGTCCTCAAAAAAAATTTTTTCTGAAACTTTTCGTTTTCTGTAGCGGAATCAGCCACCATCCCAATCAAAGACCAACAAATTTTTCAATTTTTAAAGTAACAAATCCCAAAACAACCACAACTTCAAACAAAAACCACACATTTTTCACTTACACAAGCAACAACAAATCAAAAAGTTCACACAAAACATTCAATTTTTCAAAAGAAAAAATTAAAAACAGCACAAAAGTCAAACAAAAACAAAGAAATATTCAATAAAAAATTAAAAATCTAAAAACCAATTCTAAAAAATCAAAAACTTTTTTCATTATTTTCAGAACAATCCGTTGCCACATGGTAGCAGATGTTCTATATTTTCACCATAAAACAATTTAAAACAACCCGATAAAACAGGAAAAACTATGGCAAATAAGACCTTAAGTGGCGCCGAAGTGATTATCGAATGCCTCAAACGCGAAGGCATCGACACTATTTTCGGCTATCCGGGTGGTTCCGCCATCCCGATGTTCGACGCAATTCTCGATTCCAATATTAAAGTAGTCCTTAGCCGCCACGAACAGGGTGCAACCCACATGGCCGACGGCTATGCTCGCCAGACGGGCAAGGTCGGCGTCGCCCTCGTGACTTCTGGTCCGGGTGCCACCAACACATTTACCGGCATTTACACCGCCCTCATGGATTCTAGCCCGATCGTGGTGCTCGCCGCCCAGACGACGACCCCGAACCTCGGCAAGGACGCCTTCCAGGAATGTGACACGAGCGGCATGACGTTCGCCGCCGTCAAGCATTCTTACCTGGTGAAGGATTCCAACGACCTCCCGCGCATCATGAAGGAAGCCTTCCACATCGCGCGCAGCGGCCGTCCGGGTCCCGTGCTCATCGACCTTCCGAAGGACGTGACCGCAGGCCCCTGCACTGCCCCGTTCACCGACCAGATGGATTTGCCCGGCTACAAGATCCCGACGTACGCCTCTACCGAAAGCGTCGAGAAGGCAGCCGAATACCTCAAGAATTCCAAGAAGCCGCTGTTACTCGTGGGCCACGGTGCCATGATCAGCGGGGCTTCCCGCCAGGTGAAGGAACTCGCCGAAAAGCTGAACGCCCCGGTGTGCTGCACCATGCTCGGCCTCGGCGCCTTCCCCACTGATCACGAGCTTTCGCTCGGCATGCTCGGCATGCACGGCACCGTGTACGCCAACAAGGCTGTGCTCGACTGCGATTTGATCCTTTCTATCGGTAGCCGCTGGGATGACCGCATTACTGGTAAACTCGAAGTGTTCTGCAAAGACGCCATCAAGATGCACATCGACATCGACCCCGCCGAAGAAGGCAAGGTGTTGCAGCCGGATGTGTTCATGTGCGGCGACGCAAAGCTCGTTTTGGAACAGCTCCTCCCGATGGTGCACAAGCTCGATACCGCTGACTGGGTCAAGACTTGCCAGACCTGGAAGAAGCGCTTCCCGCTCACCTACCCCAAGCAGGGCGGCCTCCGCATGCAGCACGTGATTGCGACTGCAAGCAAGCTCACCGACGGCAAGGCCATCGTCACGACCGACGTGGGCCAGCACCAGATGTGGGTTGCCCAGTTCTTCCATATAAACTATCCTCGCCAGCTCCACTCCAGTGGCGGCGCAGGCACGATGGGTTTCGGCTTCCCCGCCGCTATCGGTGCCGCATTCGGCAACGAGACCGGTTGGCCGGTGCTCAGTTTCAGCGGTGACGGTGGTTTCCAGATGACCGAAGCGGAACTCGCGACCGCGGCCATCCACAAGCTCCCCATCAAGATTTTCGTGATGGACAACAAGTACCTCGGCATGGTGCGCCAGTGGCAGGAACTCTTCTACGACCACCGCTACTCCAGCGTCGACATGATGGGTAACCCCGACTTCGTGAAGCTCGCCGAAGCCTACGGCATCCCGGGTCTTCGCATCAAGCGTGCCGCCGATGCCGAACGCGTGATCCAGAAGGCGCTCGAATACAAGGACGGCCCGATTCTCATCCACTGCGAATGCGAGAAGGAAGACAACGTGTTCCCGATGATTCCGGCAGGCGCCCCGCTTACCGCCATGCTCACGGAAGCACCGAAGGCCCAGCTCGAAAAACCCACGGGATCGACGTAATAGGAGGACATTACCATGATAAAAGATATCGCTCATTCTATCAGTTTGTTGGTGGCGAACCGCCCGGGCGTGCTCGTGCGTATCGCCCTCGTGTTCTCCCGCCGTGGCTACAACATCGATTCGCTCGTTGTCTCCCCCACGCTCGACCCGAACTTCAGCCGCATGAACATCATCGCTCACGGCAATCCCGAGATCCTGATGCAGATCATCAAGCAACTCGAGAAGCTCGTGGACGTGGTGCAGGCGAAGGACCACACCGGCACGGACGCCGTCGAGAAGGAACTCGCACTCATCAAGGTGCGTTGCACTCCGGACCAGCGTACCGAGATTTTGCAGCTGTGCGACCATTTCCACGCCAATACCGTGGACATGACCGCCACCTCCATGATTATCCAGATTACCGGAAACAGCATGAAGGTCGACACGCTCAAGAGCCTGCTGCAGAAGTTCGAGATTGTCGAGTACATCCGCACGGGCAAAGTCATCATGCTCCGCGGCGAAGACAAGACGTAGCGAGCGCGCAGCGCTCGAGTAGACAGTATGCAGTAGACAGTGGTTAGTAATTAATTCTGTCAATTGTAGATCTGAGCTACAAACTCGTATCATATAGAGAGGCTGGGATTATGCCCTGGCCTCTTTGTTGTTTTATTTCTCAACACTTTTTGGGGCATATACTCTTTTTTTATAGCGAAATTTCGTAAAAACATTTATTTTACTTGTATATCGGGGGTTGCCATGAAAATTGAAAAAAGAAAGGTTAAAGATAGCACAATAGTTTCTCTCGCCAAAAGGAGCGCCATCGCCACCGTTCTTGGCATGTCGGCAGCATTCTCGCTGAACGCCTGCGACGACAGCACCTCGGCCAGTTCCGATCCGACACCGGCCCCCGCTTCCGAAGACTCCCAGCCTAGTTCAAGCAGCGCCACGACAGGCGAAGAAGCAACACCCGAGTCAACCAGCCCAACAGAAACCCTACAAAGCAGTTCTGAACAGGCGGAAACGCAACAAAGCAGTTCCGAACAATCTGAAGCGCAGCAGAATAGCGCCGAGCAAACGGGCGCACAGCAAAGCGGCCAAGAACAGACCGAAACGAAGCAAAGCAGCTCCAGCCAGGTGGTCGTCGACATTCCCCTGAGCCACGAACCCATCAGCAGTTCGGTCATGGAAGCGCTATCGGCTGCCGCGGAATCCAGCAGTTCTGATGCAGCATCAGAAAGTTCCGCAGTTGAATCCACCAGTTCATCAAGCAGCCCACAAACCTCAAGCTCTTCAGCAAACAATGAATGTATAAAAGCCCCTGGAAGCGATCTAATTTTATGTCCGGGCACGTCATCATCCCATACACCAGGCATGATGAGCATGGTCACCACCTTCGAGAAGACGGATATAGAAGTTTAAGGCGAAGGGAAACAAAATGAATATTGAAAAAAGAAAGGTTACCGAAGCAAAGCCGCTTTCCGTTGCGGCCAAGAGCGCCATGGGCGTGATGCTCGGAGTGACAACCGCAGCAACGTTCATCGCCTGCGGAGGCCCCGTGGGAGAAATATCTGACGCAATCGACGAAAATAGTTCTTCTTCCGACGAAATTCAGACACCGAAAAGCGATAGTTCCTCTCCCGAATCATCAAACCAGGCGGAAACGCAACAAAGCAGTTCCGAACAATCTGAAGCGCAGCAGAATAGCGCCGAGCAAACGGGCGCACAGCAAAGCGGCCAAGAACAGACCGAAACGAAGCAAAGCAGCTCCAGCCAGGTGGTCGTCGACATTCCCCTGAGCCACGAACCCATCAGCAGTTCGGTCATGGAAGCGCTATCGGCTGCCGCGGAATCCAGCAGTTCGTCAACCCCTCCGACAAACTCTTCCTCAAGCCATATCAAATTCGGAGACGGCCTCGAAACGGACACAACATGCCCGCCAATGTTTCCTTCAACCGACCCCTGCAAATGCGTTCCGGACGGCACCACTGTAGAATACCAAACTGAATTCGGCGTTCAATTAATCACATGCCCCCAACCAAATTCAAGCCAAAATATGGACGGATTCTCGTTCAGCATGGTCACCACCTTCGAGAGGACTGACGTGGAAGCTTAAAGGTGATTCCCACTCCATTCGACAAGCTCAAAGCATCACGGAAACGTGGAGATAGAGGAAAAAAAATGAAAATCGAGAAAAAGAAAGTCAAGGACAGCACAATCGTTTCGTTCGCCAAAAAGAGCGCCATCGCAGCCGTTCTCGGTATGGCGGCAGCATTCTCGCTAAGCGCCTGCGACGACAGCGCATCGGCATCCGACGACAACCCGAACCAGACAACCGGCCCGGAATCCAGCGATGCCACCGCTCCCGCAAGCAGCATCGACGAAGCAACACCAGCAAGCAGTGAAAGCGTCTCCGATGCAACGAGCCAAGAAAAAGCGCCTGCCAGTTCGAGCCAGGAGCAAGCGTCCGAGACATCCAGCCAGCAGCAATCTCCGACAACCAGTTCCAGCAAGATTGTTGACATTCCCCTGAGCCACGAATCGATTAGCAGTTCGGTCATGGAAGCGCTATCGGCAGCCGCAGAAGCAAGCAGTTCCTCCGCAGCCCCTACCAGCGCTACAGACTCGACAACAAGTTCCTCGGCCGACCCTGCCAGTTCCGCAGCCGGTCCGGAATCTTCAAGCGAAACCGTACAACCGGAATCTTCGAGCGAATCCGTCAACCCAGCAAGTTCGTCCAGCCAACCCTCCATCTGGGACATCTACGACGCGTGCGACGGGCTTCCTAGAGGCTCTTCCGTAGACATTGGCGGCAATGTGTACCTCTGCCCCGATGGCATCGGCGGAGCGATGGGCAGCATGGTCACCACCTTCGAACGCGACGACATCGAGACCTAGAGAAATTCCTAAAAGACCGCAGGAAAAGAAAATGAAAATCGAAAAAAAGAGAATCTCGGGAATCAAATCCATTTCATTGGCGGCCAAGAGCGCCATTGCAGCAACACTCGGCATGGCAGGCGCCTTGACGCTGAACGCCTGTGACGACAGCACCTCGGCCAGTTCCGACCCAGCACCGAAATCATCTTCCGAAGATCCCCAACCAACTTCGGTCAACAACGAGACCGAAGGCGATTCGGCCACCGAATCTTCGAGCACGGCGCAAACGGAACAGAGCAGTTCCAGCAGCGGTGTCGAAATTCCCCTGAGTCACACGCCCATCAGCAGCGAGGTCATGGAAGCCCTTTCTTCCATTGCTGAAGCAAACAGTTCTTCCGCAGGACCCGCAAGCGCTGCCAGCCCGGACAGTACCACCACCGACCCTGAAGCCACGTCTGCAGCAGATCCTGCAAGCGCAACCTCCGCGGCCGATTCTACAAGCGATGCCGCCCAGCCATCCTGTTCCGCCGACACCCCGGCAAGTTCCGACGGTGGGCCCGCATCCGCAAGCGATCCAGCATCCAGTTCCTCGCACAATCCCTGGGGCAGTTCAAGCGACTGGGGGACAACGCCTCAGACAGGCTCCTCTTTCCACATCTGCGACGACGTCATCAATTGTGGCGGGGGCGCAAGCATGGTCACCACCTTCGAGCGTGACGACATCGAGGCATGAACCTAATCCTCTGCCTTACAGAGCAGTGCAACCTGCGCTGCACCTACTGCTATTACAAAGAGACGCAGGCCGCACGACATGCGGTCATGGACAACGCGACCCTTGAGCAGGCCATCCGCATCGGCCTCGAGCGCACACACGCCTTCGGACAAAACCTCCTGATAGTCTCTTTTTTCGGTGGGGAGCCGCTCCTGCGCAGAGACGCCATCTACCATGCCGTAGGGTTTGCCAAGGCTCTTGTTGCCGAAGCCATCGACAAGGGAACCGTCGGCAAGGATTTCCATCTGGAATTCACGATTAATACGAACGGCACCCTGTTCGACGATGAATTCTTCGACTTGTGCGAAAGGGAGAAATTCACCATCTTCCTCTCGCTCGACGGCCCCGAGCACCACCAGGACATCGCGCGCCGCACGGTCAACAATACCGGCAGTTTCGGAGCCATCGAAAAGAACATCCCGCGATTCGTGGAACTCAAGGCGACCGCCCTGAGCACCATCACGCGGGCACACATCGATACCGTTGCCGAAAGCATCAAGTGGCTACATTCGCAAGGTTTCCGGAGCATGACGACCAGCGTAGATTTCGACGGGAAGTGGACTGGAGAAGACTTCGAACGGCTCGCCCAACAATACCGAGAAATGGCCCAGTACTGGGTCGAATGTCGCAAGAACGGTGACAGGTTCTACCTCGGCACAATCCAGGACAAAGTAAAGCTCTTGCTTTCCGGCAAAAGATACAGGAACTACTCCTGCCATGTTTACAGCGGCAACCTCGGCATCGCGACCAACGGGAACATATACCCCTGCTCCCGCTTTATCACCTCCAGGGAAAACGCGCCCTACAAGCAGGGCAACGTCTTTACCGGGTTCGACGAAATTGCCTGCGCCGAACTGCACGCCTTCCTAGAACGCGACAAGCAGGAATGCGAAGGCTGCGACATCCGCCACCGCTGCAGCATGCACGAATGCTCCTGCACATCGTTCTACACAACCGGACACATCGATGGAGTCTCGGCAGAAGTCTGCACGCACGAACGCATGGTCGCCGAGATCTGCGACAACATGATAGACAAAGCCCTAGCCTGAAAACAGCAAGGGCCCGGCATTACCGCCAGGCCCTTGAGTCAAAAATACCCGGATCGCGATTCGAACGCGAGTTTGATCCTTAGGAGGGACCCGTTCTATCCAACTGAACTATCCAGGCAATATAGTTGCTGCGCAAATATAGCAAAAATCAAGCAGGCCAAAATCCTAGTCGTCGACAATTTCTTCGCCGGTATCGGGATCCATTCGCTCGGCCCCCTTCCCTCTACGAATGTTCTCCATAAGGAAATGGATACCCTTTAAACGACCATTGCACTTTTCGATACAGTTGTCGTAAAAGCCCCGCGTCTTCCAGTCCCACTCAGGGACATGTTCCGAGGCATAGAGGAAATGCTCCACGCAAATGGAGAGTTGTTCGGCCTCATGCTTGAGGTCTTCCATTTTCGACCTGGTAAAGAATTCAGCCATCTACGCCACTAGTACGGATGGTCGCAGTCGATTTCTTCGGTGCCCTGCACGCCGTTGGCACATTCCACCAGCCCCTGAAGTTCGCCGTTCTTGTAGGTACCCCAGCGGTACTTCTGCTTGCCCTGCATTTCGGCACGGCAGATGCGGTTGCTGCGGCCCGGTTCGGTTCCGTCGATTGCGTTCAGAGGAATCCAGTCGTAGCACTTCTCAGTCACCTTGAACTCGATTTTCTTGCCGTCAACCTTGCCGTTGCGGTAGTTCGAGAAGAAGTACCCGAAATCGTTCGGTCCATTCAGTTGCCCGTTCTTGTAGTTAATCGAAGTCGTCTTCTTGTCGAACGGGTAAAGGATGGTAATACGGCCTTCCAGCGAATTGTTGCGGAACGGAATCTTGGCCATGAGCATGCCCTTGTCGGAGAACATGTTCACAGTGCCGTTAATCTTGCCGCTCCTGTAGGGGACTTCGAGATGCTTGAAGTAGTAGTCCTTGCCGCCCCTGGACTGCACGTCGGACTCCTTGCCGGCGTTGTCGATGGCACCATAGCGGTAGAACTTGGCAATCCCTTCCCTGTTACCGTGCCTGTACTCAGCAGACCAGAGCACCTTGCCATATTCGGGGCCCTGCCTATCTGGGTAACGAGGATCGTTTCCGTAATTCGTCGCCGTCCCGTGGAACCTACCTGCAGAGTCCACAGACATCACGTTTTCTACGTAACCGTTGGTGAGGAACCCGGTCCACACGTTTCCGTCCTTGCAGCGGACATCGCTATAATCGGTAAAACGGCCAATGGCATCGGGCACGAGACCATGGGGCACGCCGGAAATGCTGAACACGCCCTTGACGCCGTTTTCGCCCCAGTCAGCCAGTTTCGGGGCATCGGGACGTTCATGATACTGGAAAAAGCACGGAATCGAAGCCGCACGAGACAGGCGTTCTGTGAAATACTTGCCGAAATCGGTCAGGGAGCCATCGTCCGGGAACTTTTGCGCGATGACCTTGTTGAGCTTTTCACCCTCGGCAAAAAGAGCAAGGCTGAAGGCGCTGCCGTTCAGATAGTTCACGCACTGGTCCAAGTTGTTGTCGAATTCGCCACTTCCGTTAGTCTCGCAAGACTTGCTGCGGCATCCGTAAAGTTCAAACTTGGGTTCATCCCAGACCTTGATAATCTTCGGGGAGCCGTCACCTTCGCGCCAACCGAAGCCGCCCTTCTCGCGGACCGTGTAGCAACCACAAAGCCACGTAGAACCGGCAAACTTCTTAGGCTCGATTTTCATGCGAATCTGTTCACCAAGGTCTATTCGGTTGATATTTTCCATCCAGCAGTCAAAATACTGGAACTGGTTATCTTGAGCCACGGCAACAGTGGAAACAGCCAAACACAAAGGCAAAATTGCTTTTATAAGTATATTATTCATCTTATGGAAATATAATCATTAAAAAGCAAGTGAGCAACATCACGCAGGCTTCCGTAACTATTTTATAACTATTTTACGACCAAAACACCGGAAATCACGGCCGGTCAAGAACTTGCATACGGGAAACCGCCTCCTTGAATTGCTCTGGAGGCGCCAGCAGCGA